>JBEKVU010000593.1:0-6263 GCA_049513775.1 Candidatus Acidiferrum sp. | reverse complement strand
AGGGCCCGCGTCCGCCGCCGGGCGGCTTGATTCAAACGGTTTTATCGAAAGCGCGCCAGAGCATCGTGCCAACGCGCAATCCATCCTCAAATGCGCGCTTCCGATAAAACACTAACGTTTCTTGTCAACTTCCGGTGTGCCAACAATTCGGTCACAGTGCGGCAGAACCGCCAACCAGGTGTATTCATCGCGAATAGGCCAAGCTCCGCGAAAACTTCTCCACGAAGGTTCCCATGGAACGCTTGCAAGTATGCCCTGCAAGCACCTTTCGTCAACAGTTTCGACACGCAGGCCCTAATCCAGGCGCCTCGCTCAAAGCCTAGCTGGAGGAGAGCGTTTGAGAATGCGACACCGACACGGCAACCCGCGCCAGTGTCCCCCACTGATGCTGATGGATATCTAGCGCGCGTCTCTAAGCCAGACGATTCCGGCTAGGAACGAGGGCTTCGAGAGGCTGCGATACCTAGCGCCTATCTCCATCACCTTCGTCTGACCCACGAGGGAAGCGCACGACACCATGAATGGGCTGCGATCCGAAATGTTTTTCTGCGGCAGGTCCCGACATGACCAACGTCATATTCGAATACTTGACCTCCGAAGTCCCCTCCGTCCCTCCGCTGATGCAAACTTGGAGCGTTGTTGGCCCAAGCTTCTCAAAAGGCGCGGCGTTTCCGTTGCCTGAAATGAAGTTGGCTGTACCGGTGACGACAAAAAGAGCGGTGTTCGCAGGGCTAAAGGTCGGGCAGGTGCTCGTGTCGGACGGCTCCGACGACACCGTGGCATCCGTCATGACGATGTGGTGCGTGTGGGCGCCCCGGCTCTTTGGATCGGCCAGATTCCCGCCCGCCGCCGCGACACCAGAATCGGATAGTTCCATTGTCATATACGCGGAGAAATCAGCCTTGTCGGATCTTCCCTTCAGCTGCAGGGACCAGTGACCACGCATTTCGTACGGACCTGTCGGGCTCAGGGTGGAAATCAAGGGCGTATAGTCGCTGAGGATACCGCTGAAATAGTGTGGCATCGGACCCTGGGCCAGAGCCGTACCTGCCGCCAAGACCAGAACCGCGAGAATGCCTGCCGTCAACCACAATCGTTTGTTGGCCATGAAAATCTCCTAACTTGAGAATTACGACCCAAGAAATCCATTTCGGTCGTTTCACCCTTCAGGTGCGCAGCCACCTTCGGGCACCTGCTGCGCTCCGGTCAAGCCGCAATGAGCAGATTGCCAGCCGTGCCGCCATTTACCGCTAAATGCAGTGCCTTGCGGGCGAAACCCCGGAGAGGTTACAATCCCGGCCATGAGCTCGCAACATCCGCACCAGTAAGGAGAGCGCGATGGGCGAACCCTCCCCTGCAACCCCGATATCCCAAAGCGCTCCGGAAGAGCGTCTCGATTCCTGGAAGGAAATTGCCGCTTACCTCAACCGCGACGTGACCACCGTCCAGCGGTGGGAGAAGCGGGAAGGCATGCCCGTTCACCGCCATCTGCATGACCGGATGGGCTCGGTCTACGCTTCTCGGACAGAGCTGGACACCTGGGTGCGCGGCCGGAATCTTCCCCCAGCGCAAGAGAACGGGCCCGACGCCCCCCTGCCCAGTCCCCCTGCTCCGCCGCCACGCTGGGGGATGTCAACCTTTCTGGCCAAGTGGAAGTTGGTCTTGCCGCTGGCAGCGGCTGGAGCCGCGTTAGCGATTGGCGCGGGCCTCTGGCTTCAGAGGACGGAGTATTTCTGGCGAGACCCCATCGCCGACGCGCGAATTCAGACCGTTACGGACTTCGATGGGACGGAGCAGGACGCTGCGGTGTCGCGTGACGGTCAGTTTGTGGCGTTTCTCTCGGACCGGGACGGACCCATGGACGTTTGGGTTACCCAGGTCGGTTCGGGACAGTTTCACAATTTGACTCGCGGCAGCGCACCCGAACTCGTTAATCCATCGGTTCGCACCTTGGGGTTCTCGCCCGACGGCGCTTTCGTTACGTTTTGGGTTCGCAAGCAGGACAGCTCGGGCGGGGGCGACATCGGCATCTGGGCGGTGCCAACGCTGGGAGGATCGCCCAAGCCTTACCTCGAAGGCGTGGCCGAGTACGATTGGTCCCACGACGCCTCCCGACTCGCCTACCACACTCCCGGGCCTGGAGACCCGCTGTTCGTATCAGACGGCGGTCGCGGATCGGACGCTCGGCCCATCTTTACTGCTCCAGCCGGGCTTCACTGTCATTTTCCGTTATGGGCGCCCGACGCGGCATTCATCTACTTCGTTCAAGGTTCCCTGCCGGACAAATTGGACATCTGGCGCATCAGGCCAACCGGCGGGAGCCCTGAACGGATCACGTCGCACATCGGGCGCGTAACCCATCCGGTCTTTTTAGACCGCCGGACTCTGCTGTACCTCGCGAGCGATCCAGATGGCTCGGGGCCGTGGCTTTATGCCACGGATGTCGAACGCCGCATTCCCCACCGGCTAGCCTCCGGGATTGACCGGTACACGTCGTTGGCCGCCAGCGCTGATGGCCGGCGTCTGCTTGCCACGGTCGCGGGTCCCAAGACAACGCTCTGGCGCATGCAGATCGCTGGTGCATCTGCCGAGATGTCCGCGGCGGCTCGCATCTCGTTGACCACCAACACGGGGTTTGCGCCAAGGCTAGGTCCGGATTATCTTTTATATGTTTCTGCCACCGCTACGAGCGAGAGTATCTGGAAGCTCGCCAACGACGGAACTGGAACGGAGTTGTGGAGCGGTCAGGGCGCACGAATCTTTGGGGGCCCGGCAATCGCGCCCGATGGACGGTCTATCGCATTCTCGGTCCGCCAACATGAGCAGACGCTATTGTACGTAATGCAGGCCGATGGAACGAAAGCGCGGATTGTAACTGATTCGCTCGACCTGCAAGGCCCTCCGACATGGGCGCCCGACGGCCAGTCGATTACCTCGGCGGCGAATGATCAGGGCGTCCCACACCTCTTCCGGATACCGGTCGACGGTCGCTCCCCCGCTCTCTTTGTCCAGCAGTACTCAGTCGATCCAGCGTGGTCACCGGATGGTCGCTTCGTTGCTTACTCGGGACCCGACATCGGCACCACATTTTCCGTGAGCGCCGTCTCGGCCGACGCCGCAACGCATCCACTCCCAGCGCTGACCCTGACTCGGGGAGCTCGACACCTCGCCTTCCTAGCCGGGGGGCGAGCACTCGTGTTTTTGCGAGGAGAGATCCAGCATAAAAATCTATGGCTCATCGACCTCGCGACGGGCGCCGAGCGGCAGTTGACAAACCTCGCACCTGACTTCGACATTCGCGACTTTGACATTTCCCCAGACGGACGTGAAGTTGTCCTCGAACGAGTGCAGGGACACTCGGATGTTGTGCTGCTGGATCTCCCCCGACCATAATCCGGCTTCCATCGTGCGGCGTGCCAAGAGTATCGAGTCGCGCGAGCGTGAGAGCTGAGGCACAAGTCTCGATCCCCGACAGTGGGCCTTGCCCTTGATTGCGAGAGGATCATGCGCTACCCGGAAGTTATTCGGGGCCAGAAGTCCGGTTCTAGGAAGTTAGAAGCCCCGTCTGGAACCTGCTTACGAGCCTGGGTTGGATTCGAACTAAAGGTGCGATTGAAGCGCGTAAGTTATTGATCCCATTAAACGCGGCAAGCGTCAAAAGCCATCAATTCGCTTAAGCGAGGTACACGCTAGGTACACAGTCTAACAAAGCGTTCATCACAATGGTGTTTTCTGTTGTGAGTTCATTCCAGTTTCGTTCAGCCTCCGAAATGAGGCGTTTGTTCAAACTGAGCGTATTGTGCAGGTCCGGAATGATCAATACTGGCAAAGTTCTTTCGCAAGTATCCAACTGCAACCGCTACATCGCCGTGACCAAGAATCGGGCTCTTGGTGATTTCCTCAACAACTGATCGAGGGCCGTCCTTATACGCGCTGATCGTCCAAATCACGTCATAGCTGTCTTTGGGATTATCCCGCTCCTCGATGGCAAATGCCTTGAGCACGAGGAACGGAAGGAAGTTTGCCACCTTTGCAGCCACCCCCTCTTTGATTCCTCCACCATCGAGCGTGTCTCCGTTGAGCATCACTGTGAAATTGTCCTGTCCTGCAAGTTCCACGCCTCGTATACGGACGGCGCTGATCTTTGAGCCGACGTTCTTGCCGGGATTTCTGTACAGTTTTCCGGCCGTTCCATCGCCCACAGGGCAAAAGAACTCAAGCGCTACATTTACTCCGTCTACATCGCGTACCCAGCGAAACGTTACTTCTTCCTAGACCACGCTGACCAAGCCTTTACGTTCTCCGACCTGGAGTTCCTCTTGGTTGAAAATTCCGACCACTGGAATCTGCCCACGAGCATGACGCCAAAACTCTTTCTGCGTATGCTCCTCAAGAAGACCAAACTCCGTGAACTCCGGCTGCATTCCACTCACTATTCTTCTCTTCTCCGCTACACTGCACAAAAAAATGTGTCTCCCATCTCCCTGGCTCTGTCCATCATGAAGAAGGACGCATACTTTTCTCACGCATCCGCGATGTGGATCCACGGGCTAGGCAAAGACGATAGGAACGTGTTTGTAAACAAGGAGCAATCCCAGAAACACACTGGTTCAGCGCCGCCGGCGCTCTCGCAAGACGCCATTCACAGCGCCTTTAGAAGCAAGCAAAGGCGCTCCAAACTATTTTACAAACACGAAGAAAGCCCCATCACTGTGCTGAGCGGCAAACACACAGGGCGAATGGGAGTCGTATCCGCGACAGCCCCTTCGGGCCACAAAGTCGATGTCACTTCGATCGAGAGGACGCTAATCGATATCACCGTTCGACCCAGTTATGCCGGAGACGTTCTCGTCTGGGGTGCAGGTTTTGGTCTCGCTGTGAGAAAGAAATGGCCAAAGGTCCAAGACGACTTTGCTCAGTGGGCGGTAAGACAACGCGGCAATTTAGCACTCGGCAATCTCCACATTTCCTCTGTGGACGATTCGTTGGTTGTTGCACATCTTGTTGCGCAGCACGGCGTCGGTCCTTCCAAGACGCCTCGTGTTCGTTACGGTGCGATCGAGTCGTCCCTTAGCAAACTGGCCGAGTTTGCTGCGGCTAAGAGCGCCGCCGTCCATATGCCAAGAATCGGTACCGGACAAGCGGGCGGTTCGTGGGAGATCGTCGGCGAGATCATTGAAGACACGCTGTGCAAAAAGAAAGTTGAAGTCACAGTCTATGACTTGCCGTCTGCGGGAAAGCAAGTAATACAGCAAAGTCTATCGTTCTCGAAAACTGCCTAGTTGTAGAAGTGAGGTATTTTTCTTGCCAAAACAAATAGTCCTACTGTCGGGCAGCATTTCTTCAGGAAAAAGCACGCTCTCGGGTCTACTCAACACTCAATTCGGTTTGCACGTCCTCAAAACAAACAGGATAATTCAGAACCTCGCCGTGCAAAGGCTCGGCGCAGAAATCCAGTCCGAACGCCGAGCGATGCAAAAATTTGGCGAGTCGCTGGACAAGGATACGAAAGGAAAATGGGTGCGGGACGCCTTGGCCCGATTGATTCACGATCTCGGCCCTGCTGGTACAGACGCGCTGGTCGTCGTCGACGCAGTCCGAATACTGGACCAGATTCGCGCAATAAGGCAGGCGTATTCATTTAGCGTTGTCCATGTTCACCTAAAGGCTCCCGACGATGTGCTCGAAGCCAGATATAAAGACAGGCGCAGTACTGGATTTAAGGAACTGGGTTCGTTCTCCGAAGCAGAAAAAAACAGAACTGAGGCGCGCGTTAAGGATCTCGAAGACGCGGCAGATTTCGTCATCGACACCAGTCGTTCATTGGCGCAAGCTGTTCTTGTCCGAGCAGCGACGCACCAGCATGGTGTCTTGGTTGGGGAAAAAACGGTCGTAGGAATCCAGTCCAAGTTGGTGGCGAGACTCCATAGCACGAGTCAGGATCGCACAGCCCAGTTTTCGCGCAGTGGTTGCGGGGATCGCTCGGTCGAAGAAGATCCACACGTGGCCGCCGTTTCCTGAGCGTGAACGCTCTAATGCCGCTGGCACGTTCAGTTCGCAGCAGACGGTCAGAAACGCAGCGGCATCCTTTTGCCATGTTTTCTTATCGAAATCGACCGCGAGGAACCAGCAGGTCTCATCCTGCAGCAGCGGATAAATGCCGATGATGTGATCTCCGACGAGGTGCCCACGCACTACCTCGTCGGTCAACGGTCTGAACTTCCGAGTCTGGCGGTCAACCTTCTTCCGGTCCTCGTCTTTGG
>JBEKVU010000592.1:0-8792 GCA_049513775.1 Candidatus Acidiferrum sp. | reverse complement strand
CTTTAGGAGTGGCGCAGTACGCGCGGACCGCGGGATAGTCGTGAACTTCCCCGTATTCGATTGTCTTTGCAATTGGCAGGAGGTCCGGTCGGTTGTTCACTCGGCCAAGGAAGCGAGCACGGTCTCGAGAAATATCGTATGAATCGACAGCGCAGAGGCTCGGATTATCCCATGTGTCGATCTGTGAGAACCAGCAATAGGGGAACCTGATAACCGGACCACTTGTTTCCAGGTTGCCGACCGGAGGAAAGGAGCTTGAGAGATCTTTTTTGGATGGATGAGCTTTGTCGATTGGGTCTTCTTGGCTGACAGCGCCTTCGAGTTTGATGATTTCAGCGAGATCTCCGAAATTCTCTGGGTTCCATTCGTAGGAGTAGTAGGAAACACCAACCCCGCTGCCGCATCCTGCACTGCCGAACTTGGCGAGGAAACGGGCTCTTTTGGATGGGCCCCTCTGCAGCGGAAATAGATCGAGCCAGTCATATCCTGAGCGCGGCTCAAAGCGTCCGTCGTCCCCAGCATAAATGGCCCTCCACGCTGTGTTCGGTTTCTGGTCATAGAACTGAGGAATCCCAAACACGGTGAAGGTGGCACGATTTCGGTACGTCATTTTCACCACGAGCGTGGGGGGAATGCTCAGCACGTCGAAATGGAAACGATTCCCGTCTTCCCATTCCTTGTTGATCTCTGCGCTTGAGCGCTCAAGGCCCGTCAAAATCTCGATGGCTCGATCTTCCGACCCAGACGCGGGAGAATTTGTTAAATCGTCGGGTGGGCCCGTTCTATTGAGGTTTTCCAGCACAGTCTGGTCAGCCTTCTGAAATAGGTAGTATTCAAGGCGACTGAAATCGTCACCCTTTCCGTTGCAGGCGTTTCCTGGTCCAGAAGACATTTTGCTTAGTAGCTCATCGAAACTCGCTGTTCGGTCGGATTGTTGTGCGCGGACAACCCCACACAGAGCGTTAGCCAATAAGAGTGCAGCAGACAGAATTGCTAGCCGGGATCGCGAATTTGGAGAGTACGCTTGAGCGCTCAGAACCATAGGGGCGTCTTTTTTGTCCACTCGCTCTTGGGATAACGGTCATGCAGCAACTCGAAGGCAATTTCTTGATTCACTTGCCGTCCGGATACCCATCGTGAGTAGGCGCAGGGAGCGGGGTCGCTAGTGTAATGAGGACGATTCTTCGTGCCATTTGTAAACCGCTCCAATCGTTTTCTTTACGGACTCTTCGTTCCAGGCCTTGGGGTGGAACACGTACACACGTTTCGTCTGCAGGTCTGCGGAACTGCCAACTCTTCCATCCCTTAGAATTTCTTGCGAGAAGCTCTCGTCCGTCGAAAGACCAATGCTTCCGCGACATGCAGCAACTCGAAATTCATTTCCTCCATTGAGAAACGACGCAACGTTAGGTCCGTCCGGGCCCATTCGAAATAGCATCGGTACTGCTTCGTTGATTGTTCCCGGCGGAAGCTTCGCCAGCCACGGATCTCCTACACACCAGGAGGCCAATGCAGTGATCGAGACTCGGGTTCCTGAAGGCAAAGCCTTTCGCAGATCTATTAACAGTGCTCGGTAAAACCCCTGCTCGCTTCGCGTGGCGTCAAAATCAATCTGCACGGCCTGAACTTCGGGAAGGGCAGCTAGCCTTCGGATGGCCGACACGACTCGGCTGCGTTGTTCTTCGGCGTATGGTCCGTCTTCCGATTCCATTGGTTGTGCTGTTTGATAGGTCGATTGAGACCAGCCTTGTCTGGTCTCGATCCTCACGACCGCCATCAAGGGCACACGTTCTGGCACCCGCAAAGGCTGCAACCTGGGGCGCAAGACCACGCCCTCATCCGGGGTATCCCGGCGATCTGGTGCAATCGGATGGATGAAGATCGTTCCCGCAAGAAATGCGACGCCCGCGCCTCTCTGGTCTACCTCTTTCAAATCATCTGGCCGTTCCCAGGCCCAGAGCACCACAGAGGGCATACCCATTTGCTCTATAGTTGCTGTTTCGGGATGAATGGCCCGCCAGCGGTCCGCGTTTACGATGGGGAAGGGAACCCAGCGCCTATTGAACCAGAGCGCTGTAGTTGCGACACACACGATGAATGCCGCACTTACCAGACGGACCTGGACAGACCGTGTCACAACAGCCTCATGTGCATTCTTTCCACCAATCTTAAACTATTGAATTCAGGAAGGTTCGGTTTGTCGTCACACAGACACTGGGTCGCGGAGCACACAACGGCGTGTCAGGGCGTATTCAGTGAGAACAGAGGCGAACCAGCTCTGTGGGTGTCTTTCCAACCGAAGCGAGTGTTGGCGTTGCATATACAGCTTATTGAGAGCATAAGAGGCTTCGTTGAGTCCCTGTTACAGCGAACAAACAGCCACGATGCTACGGCACGGTTGTTTGTTCTCCTGGTTGAAGCCATCCGGCTCGGGGCGCAAGCGCCAAGAGAACTGGTTCTAGGGCTTCCTTTAAGACCCACGGATAAGAGCGACGTCCTGCTCAGCGGCCCAAGTATGCAGGTCCTTTCCCGTGAGGGCGCAGGCCATCATGGACGGAAACTGATCGGGAGTGCAGGCGAAGACCGGGCATCCGAGACCGGCAATTGCTTCGGCGTGCTTAGGTTCGTACCCTGGATGACCGGCATCGGAGAGTGCAAGCAGCACGATTAGGTTTACACCGCTTTGCTTGATCGCCTCCGCCCGCGCCAGCATGGATTTGGCGTCGCCTCCCTCAAATAAATCGGTGATGAGAATAAGGTGCGTTTTTGCCGGGTTCTCGATTTGCTTTTCGCAATACGCGAGCGCGGCGTTGATATTGGTACCGCCTCCCAGTTGAACTCCAAAAAGCACTTCAACAGGGTCAGCGAGTTGGTCGGTTAAGTCGACGATCGACGTGTCGAAGCAGACGAGCTTGGTTGAAAGACCAGGGATGGAAGCCATGACGGCCGCGAAGATCGACGAATAGACAACAGACGTAGCCATCGAGCCTGACTGGTCGACGCACAGGAAGACATGATCAAGTTGTGCGCGAGTCTTGGTGTGACGCGTGCTGCCCACCAAAGTTTCAGGGACGACGGTGCGATGCTGTGGTTGGTAATGTCGGAGGTTCGCTTGGATTGTGCGCGGCCAATCGATGTCCGCATGACGAGGCCGACGAGTTCGCTGTGAACGATTGAGCGCTCCCCGGAGAGTCTCGCGTGTGTTGTGTTCGAGCTTGCGCATCAAGTCATCGACAACTTTGCGTACTACTTGCCGTGCGGTTTCTAAAGTCTTGCCGGGAATCGCGGCGCGCAAGGCGATAAGGTCTGCGACAAGATGAACATCTGCCTCCAATGTCGAAAGAAACTCCGGTTCGAGCATGAGAGCTTTTAGGTTCAGGCGTTCGAACGCGTCTTTTTGCACGATTTGCACAACAGGCGTGGGAAAGAACTCCCGAATGTCCCCCAGCCATTTTGCGACACGCGGCGCGGAGGCACCGAGACCGCCCTTGCGCTTTTCAGGACCGGTGTCGTACAGCGCCGCGAGCGCGGCGTTTAGTCGGCGATCGGATTCTCCGAGCGCGTTTTGTTCATCATCAACGCCCAAGGCAAGTTGCCAGCGTCGCCAGCGTTCTGCTTGAGGGATCAAGGTAGTTCTCCCAAGCCGAGAATTTTGTAGAGCAGAGGTAAAGCTGCCTCAAACGCAGTGTTGGCTTTGGTCAGGTCGGGCGAAGCCGTGCTTGTGGATTCTTGACGGCCGCGCTGAACTCGTTCGAGGAGCCGGCGGCGGGCGATCGTATCGAACGTGGACATACTACGGCGCAGGAGCGGAAGAGACTCCGTGAAGTCTGCGTCGTTAAGGTCGCACAGCCAAGCGTCAAGCAGTTGCAGGAGCGGTTCGTCTTGCAAAAGGACTTCCGACCCGCCTCGTAGAAAACCCTCGAGGAAAGCTCCCGACTCTTTCGGTTGGCGTGAACCCGTGTGGCGAGCGAACTCGGCGGCAACCTTATCTGGTTCCCAGGCGCTCACATCATGCAGGCGGCGAAGACTGAGGCCTGCGATCAGCGGGTTGACCTGATCATCGGCAACAACCCTGCCTAGCTCATGCCGCCACGAGGCGGTCAACGCATCATCAGCGAACAGCCGCAGCGTTTCGTCGTAAGCCTCCATAGCGAGGATGCGTGCGGTTGCGGTCCCCTCGTCCAACCCGCGGGATCCAATTCGCACTCCGGCATTGATTTCCACGCTGATCGACAAAATTAACGCGCGAAGAGCGTCCTCCGGCAGGCGTCGAGCGGTGCCATAACGCAGCACGCGGACCAATGGAGAAACGCAGTTCATCAGATCAGTGATGTCGCTGGAACTTACAGCGACCGATTGCAATTGTTGAATGCAGGAAGCAGCTGTCTCGGGCAAATCTGCCACGAGGGCACCTTGAATGAGGCCCGCAAGCTCGGTGATAGAGGCGGTGCCTTGCGCCTTCTTGAGGGTGGCATTTGCAGCAGCCTGCTCAATCGTGACGCCATAGACGAGCGCAGCAGCAAGCGAGACGGAATAAGATGGCTCCCATTCAATCATCCAGACTTCGCGAAACGTGCCACGGCCAGCCTGAGCATCGATCAACTTTCCCCACGGGACATTGATAAGGTTCAAACGATGAAGAAGGGTGGATTTCAGAAGACCCGCTTCAGACCGCAGGTCCAGCTTGATCTCCAGCTCGAGATCTTGCGGTTTGAGGCGCGTCCTACGTTGCCAATCGGCGAGATCGCGCGCGAGTGGATTCTGCGGGATGCGATCGCCAATCTCACCTACGCGCTCGCCGATGTACAGCTTGCGCTCCAGCATCGCCAGCGGAACCGGATTGCCGTCGCACATTGCGGCCAACGAAGCTTCACGCATCTCGGCGAGACCGGGCATCGGCAGGTCACGAATTGCAGCGAGTCCGAGAGCTAGCCGCGTCGCTTCAATGGCAGACGCAGTTGGAGCGGAAAAGCCTTCTTCACGAAGCTTGAACGCGGTGCGCGATTGCCATACCGAGGCGAATTCCTCCGGTCCTGCCATTTTCTTGCGCGCGTAAAGCGACCAGAGATGGCGATACCAGCCCGGGGAAATTACACCGGCGGCATAGCCGGAGAACGCGCTTAGGCGGCTGTCAGTCCAGGGCACCCACGTTGCTTCAATTTTTACGCGAGGCAGGTCTTTAACAATCGCGCGGTCGTCAGATGCATTGTCGAGTTGGCGAAGCGCTCCGACGTGCCAAGCTCCTGTGACGACGGCGATTTTCCCATCACATTCCTTCAAGGCAGCGCGTATCGCGGAGCGCATGAAAGCTTCCCGCTGTACGTTACGAGTAGTCTCTTCGGGAGTTTGGGCGGCGGAATTCTCTTGGGCACGAGCTTCGGTCATTGCGGTTCCGATTGATGCAAAGATCGAAAGTGCATTTTGTCCGCTGTTCCCGTGCTGTTCGATCAGGCCATTCCAGAAAGTCTCGCCATCTTCGTATCCTGCTGCGCTCGCGAGCAAATCGAGCGCATCGGCGCGTGGTTGTGGAATCTCTGTTTGCGGGTGCTCCGGCGCAGACTTTTTCTGCGCGAGTGATACTGCTGCGGGCCAGTCGCAAAACCGGACCGGTCGCTTGTGTTGCAATGCCCATTGCATGGCCTGCCATTCCGGAGAAAATTCGGCGAACGGCATGAAGGAGGCAAGCTCTGCCTCCTCCGCAGCGTGTAAAAGCATGGCGACGGGCGGTTTCAAATCCGGGTCGGCGATGTACGGGATCAATTCGTCGCCTTCGGGAGGACCTTCTACGAGAAGGCAAGCCGGGTCAATCAAATCGAGCGCTTTGCACAGCAAGGCAGCGGAGCCCGGCCCGTGATGCCGGATTCCGAGAATGTGCAGCCGGTCGTTGGCTTTCACGGCCACGGTTTGTTAGAGGACCTCGCGAATGGCAGAGTACAGGTCAGACCACCCGTCCCTGGTGCGCACGACGCTCTCGAGATATTCCTGCAAAGCGACAGTGTCCTGTACAGGATCTTTCACCACTGCGCCGACGAGGTTCAGTGCCAGATGGTCTGCGTTGATTTCGCCCTTGCCAAAGTGCGCGGCAGATGCCCACGCACTCACCCCGACGGAAATCGCTTCGGCTGTTGAAAGGGAGCCAGAGGGGGACTTGAGTTTGGTTTTCCCGTTCAGCGTCTTGCCGTCACGCAGCTCTCGGAACAGGGTTACGATCCGCACCAGTTCCTCGTCCGCTGGGCGGATGGGCGGCAGTTCAAGACTCGAACCAATTTCCTGAACGCGCTTCACGACGATCCCTGTTTCTTCTTCCAAGCTGGCGGGAGGCGGGAGCACAACGACGTTGAAGCGTCGTTTCAGCGCAGACGAGAGATCATTCACACCTTTGTCCCGATTGTTGGCGGTAGCGATAACATTAAATCCTCGCTTGGCTTCGATGGCCTCGTTGAGTTCGGGAATCGGTAGAATCTTTTCGGAAAGTACCGTAATCAGTGTGTCCTGCACGTCAGACCCCATTCGAGTGAGTTCTTCGAGCCGTGCGATGCCACCCTCTTCCATGGCGCGCGTGAGTGGAGTTTTCACCAGCGCGTCGCGGGAGGGACCTTTGGCCAAAAGCAGCGCGTAGTTCCATCCATAGCGAATATGGTTTTCGTCAGTTCCAGCGGTGCATTGAATCATCCGTTGCGACGATCCTGAAATCGCCGCCGCCAGATGTTCGGAGACCCAGGACTTGGCCGTGCCAGGAAGCCCAAGAAGCAGAAGTGCGCGGTCGGTCGCAAGTGTGGCGACCGCCGTTTCGATCAAGCGGCGATTGCCCACGTATTTAGCAGAAATCGGAGTGCCATCGGAGGCTTTGCCGCCCAGGAGATAAGTCACAACTGCTTTGGGTGAAAGCCGCCAGTTTGCCGGGCGAGAAAATTTGTCACTCGCCGAAAGCGCGGCCAATTCTTCCGCATACAATTCTTCAGCGCTTAGTCGGATTCGGTTGGCGGTTGGTTTAGACATGGGTACGGTTTTTCTCCATCGCATCGAGGATATCGAGCAGGGCCAACGAGTTCGCGGTCTGTAGTGGATCAAAATCGGCTAACAGCGCGCGGAGATCGGGACGCTGTGGCCCGGGACAAATTGCAGTGAGCAGTTCGAACCAGGGAGGGCCGCTGTGTTCGTTGGCCGCAACTTTCTTGAGTAGGCTTGACTTGAAAACGATGGGGGCGACCGAAGCGGGCGCCGCTGCATTGGTCAGGCGATGGAGCCAATCCCACAGAGCATAAACGGCAGGAAGTTCCTTGCGATAGGGACGAACGATGGTTTCCACCCATCGGTCTCGCTCCGGCTCAGTCATCGTTCCAAGCGAATCGAGTCCGCTCTCGAACATGCGCTCCCATCCATTCGGCAGATGCTCGGTCACCCGTTCCAGCAGATCGAGACGGCGATCATTGGTGGACACAAGTGCCAAGGCGAGGAGCAACGGATCGTCTTTTGATGCGGCCTCGATCAAGTCGTTCTCTGCGAGACGGAGCGCGCTCGCCAGTTCGTTAAACGAAACGTCAGCAAATGTTTGAAGAATCCAACGAGAAGCCGCCTGGTCCTTTACATTCGCAGGAAGTTCCAGCTGCAGAACGGTACGCTTTCGCAGCAGACCGCTCTGCGTTTGCTTGATTCGTTCCAAACAGGCCTGGACAGATGGATTCCCGCCACCTGCCCCGAGGCGAGAGAGAAATCTCGCTGCTAGAGCGCGGACGCGCGGGGCACGATCTTTCTCCAGCTCGGTCAAAAATGGCTGATCCGCTGTGCTCAAATGTGTCTGCAAAGATTGCAAGAGGCGAAAGCGAGCCTCAGCCTCCTCGTTTGACCAGGCGGCTTCCAGGAGAGCGCGAGCAGCGCCAGCATCCTCGCGCCGGCGTTGCTCGATAAACTCCACGCGCCGCGAGAGTCTTGCCTCCGTCCAATTAGTTTCATCGAGCAGGTCGGGGTCGAAGTAACTTCGCGTTTCAGCATCTGGCTTCTGTCGGTCTGCCCAATGCTGTGCCGTCGGACCGAGTTTCTCGGCATGAGTTCGAACAAACGCATCGAGGTGCGGCAAGTCGAATGGGTGAGGACGCACTCTGAGGCGGTCAAACGCGCGCGCCAAGGCCTGGGCGGGATGGTCCGTGGCGTTCTTGCCCGTGAGCAAACGAACAAGCGGACGGCGGAGAGTGGCTTCGAGAATTGTTCTTTCGTCTTTTATTTCAAGCTCGACGGCAAATGACACAGGCGACGGAGGACGCTCAAAGCACAAAGCCAGCCCCAAGAGGCTGAGCATTTCGAGCGTGCCATCCGAACCGGCGTTCGAAGGACGAACGGAATCTGTGGGCAGCGGGTGACGTCCTGTTCCCTTGAGTAGACAGGGCAGCACTTTCGTATGAAGCACACTCGCATTCATGCTCGCATCCATCTCCCGAGATTGGTTTCAGCCCAGGCGAGGGTGAATTCATATCCATTCCACAGCCCGATCCCATCGATGCGACCGGCGCTAGTGAGAGGCAACGCTTCGCTTGCCTGTGAAGACGCAAGCGGCAGCGACAGACCGTTCTCGTCGTGGAGAAAAAGTTGATTCTCGGTTCTCCGTAAAGTGGCTGATCGGAATACGAGAGGAAATGTATTGAGCCATGGGAGTGTGGCCAGTGCCTGCTCGTATTTTGAAAAGGAGACGCTGAGTGTTTCGGTCAGAGGCGCGAGAGCGGCGCCTGCTTGAGTCGCTCCATTTTTCAGTGTCGCAATTTGTGCGCGTAGCGGGACCGTAGAACGATAAAAGCACA
>JBEKVU010000591.1:0-7749 GCA_049513775.1 Candidatus Acidiferrum sp. | reverse complement strand
CTTGATGGCCAAGCCCGGGGTCCTCTCGTGACAGACGCGCAACTCGCCGCGTTGACGATTGAGTACGGCGGCATTCTCCATACAACGGACCGCGACTTCGCGCGGTTCTCCGGATTGCGCTTCACCAATCCGTTGCGATAGGCAGTTCCGTCAGCCCCGTCCGATGCGGTTCGAGATCCATGTCGCCGTTCGCTGACATTGCGAAATTTCGCCATTCGCCGACTTCCCTTCTTGTCGCAGAAACTGACGGACCGCGTAGCTGCCTGCCGCAAGCTGATCTGCTAAATAGGCCGAAAGGCGGCGACTGTCACGCGCGAGATATTGTCATGCGCAGCTGGCGCGGATGATTTCACCTCTAGGGCTTCGGCGCCTTATTCTTCGTTCTCAAAGTGTGGGAATAGGTTTGCGGGGGTTCAAAAAGTTCTAATGTGCAGGCTCCCGATTTGTGTCGCTATCTGCCGAAGAATTTGATCTGGGCTGAGGCAATGGAGTTGCGAGCTGGGCTCTCGCTTTTTCCACCGTATGGCGGGCGTAGTATTCCGGATTCCATTTATCGGTGGCGCGATGTTTCGCCATTTGACGGATCACTTGTTCAGGGTCGTCGCCGCGCGCGAGCGCGCGTTTGGCAAAAGCCCAATCACGCTCGGATTGGCTGACACCGCCGTGTGAGGAGGATACTCGGTTGGAGCGGTTGTCGTAGTTGTGGCGTGGGGAATCCTGGGAGTCGATGGGCAGTTTGAAATCGCGAAGATGGTGCGTTTCCGTCGAGCCCCTGCGGGCCCCGACATAGAAGTTCGGGTCGTACTTCTTGTTGGCGAAGCCGGGAACCCGCAACACGCGAGTCGCGTCGGTCGCCGCGGGATCGCCGCCGAACTCGCGCGCCATAGCATGTAGAAGTTCCTCGGCCTCTTCGAGATTCATGCCTTCCACTTTCCAGACCACCTGATGCTTCCCAGGCGAACTATTGAGCACGTAATTCGGCTTGGGGACGAGACCGGAGTTCTCGATAGCTTCGAGAGATTCCGGCGCGCCGTGGTCTAGGTCGAGATAGACATGCCGTATGGAGGCGATATCTTCCTTGGTCCGGGTGGCGGCATTTTTTTTAAGCGGATTCATTCCCAAATAGATATCGGACCCGTTCGCGTTCTTGTAACGAAGCCAAGCCTGAAACTCGGGGCTTGCGGCTTTCTGGGCGCTGGTAATGCGCTGGATGGTTTCGCCGAAATTGCGGTTGAGCACGAGCATGGCAATGCGGTCGGTGAGGTCGAAATTCTCGAGAATGTATTCGGCAGCGGAGGGAGCGAGCGGCGCCGGGTTTTCAGCAGGGCTCATGCCAGCGCCTTGTGGCAGTCGAAAATAAGGCCGTAGTTGTATTCATCCCGATCGGGATCGTAGCCATGGATTTCGACGACTTCGGAGACGAAGCGCCGGCCTGGCCGGCGCTCGAGGTGCACAACGACGTTCACGGAGTCCCCGACATTGGTCTTGATGGCGCGATAGGGCAGGTCGACGCCGCTCTGCAGAACGCAGCTGGTGAAGCGAGCAAGGCCCTGCTTTGCGGAAGTCGCATGGACGGTCGAAAGGCTACCGGAATGTCCGGTGTTGAGAAGCTGCAAAAGATCGAAGGCCTCGCCACCCCGAATTTCGCCGAGGATTAAGCGGTCCGGCCGGTGACGCAGAGATGCCTTGAGAAGATCCCGGATGCTGACCGCCGGCAAGCCGTTTTGCGCCTGCCGCGCTTCGAAACGGACAAGGTTCTCTTGCCCCATGTGAATCTCGGAGGTGTCCTCAATGAGCAGCACTCGTTCGTCCGTGGGAATAAATTTCCCGAGGGCGTTCAGAATGGTCGTCTTGCCGCACCCCGTCCCGCCCGCAATCAGGATGTTTTTCCGGGCCAGGACATAGGCTTCGAGCTGATTGGCAAGCCAGCGTTCCAGAGTTCCAGCTTGGATCAGGTCTTCGACGCCGAACAGTCGCGTGTTGAACTTGCGGATGGTGAGCGTGACGCCATTCACGCTGCATGGTGGGATAACGACAGCCACGCGGCTCCCATCGGGAAGCCGCGAATCGAGAATGGGTTTTGATTCCGAAATGTCGTCACCGAGTCTGCGCGCGATATTTTTTACCGCCACCATCAGTGATTTCTCGCCGAGGTGGATACCGGGCACGAGCTCGACGAACCCCTGTTTCTCGATGAAGATGTGGTCGGGGCCGTTGACCATCACCTCACTGATCTCGTCGTTGAGAATCAAGTGCTCGATAGGCTTGAGAAACGGCAGGATGGTTTCGAATCCGTTCATCACAGTTCTCCGTCCGCAAGCTGGCGGAAATACGATTTGTTGACATCGTTGTAGTAGGGCTTGAGGTAGCAAAACATCGGGGGCATCGGGTTCGTGCCGTCGTAGGCGATGGTTACGGACTGCGCGTTGCGCAGCTCCATGAAGTCCTTCACGGCGAAGCGGAGATCGAGGTGCGGGCTGTAGCTTTTCGAGGCCGTGATATTGGCTTTGTGCGACATGGCCTTGCCGGTGAGCAGGCTCACCTGCGCGTCGTGCCCGCTCTCAGAGAGGTTGTAGCTGGCCTTCCATCGATCCTCGCGTCCGCAAAGCTCGCTGGCGGTACGCGCGGAAAAGTCGTCAGAGAGCGACAGAAAGATCTTCGTGCGGAACGTTTGCAGCAGCGTGCGCCACGATTCGCCCGGCAACGCGGATTTGAGGGAACTGATGCTTTGGGTGGCGATGATCGGGATGCACTTGGGCTGCCGGGACAGACTGAAGAATTTTTCATCGCCCGTCGGTTCACTTTCACCGACCGTGGCAAAGTGCTGGTATTCGTCGCAGAGGAAAAGAACCTGGCGGAAATAGTTCTCTGGATTTTTCTCCATAACCGGTACGCGGTTGAGCACGGCCCGCTCGAAGTCGAGTTTCATCATGACTCCAATGGCCTTCGCGAGGCCCGGATTCATGCCGATAGGAAAGTTCAGACCGCAGACCGCTCCGCTGTCGATTAACCAGGAGAAGGAAGGCAGTGGTTTGCCGAATCGATAGTCAGCGTTGGCTTGAGGGTCGTAACACTCCGCGGGCGGGCAGAAGGTGCGCTTCACGTCCAGGTTATCGTCAAAGAGGGAGAGGAAGACGGAAATGCCTTCGACGATCGAGGTCCTCAGCTTGGGCTCAATTCTTCGCCAATCATGGAAGAACCATCTGCGGACGGCTTCGAGCTGCGCCTTTTTCTGAGCCGGAACGGGATTCTTACGGGAAGCATTTTCCGCCTCCCATTCGACGGCCTTCGCTTTGAGCGCCGCGGCCAGACCGGGCGTGAGAGGTGCTCGGTAGCGGTTGGATTCCGTGTCCAGCCGGAAATGGAACGGTTCAAGATCCTTCGGATACTTCAGATATTCTTCTTCCCCGAGCAATGCGGAATCGGCTTCGATCAGACGGCGTTCGGCTTCTTGGATCCTGCGTTCGAGCAATTCCGGGTTGATCGCACATTCATAGACATCGAAGAGCGTGACGTAGTCGAAAGCCACTTTGTGGAGCAGGATGATGAATTTGACGAGGTTCGTGTAAGCCTGCTGCCAGAAGGGCTCTTTCCCTCGCCCGAAGAGATTATTGAGTAGCGAGGCGATGTTGTAGGCGAGCGCGTACGCGTCGAGTTCATTGTGAAGAGGGTTGTAGCGGTACTCGGAAGTGAGGCTGATTTCGACGTAGTCCTCGGCGCGGTTGTGCCGTTTGAGGATTTCCTGGACCTTTGCGCAAAAATCACCTTTGACTTCCAAAATGAGTCCGCCGATGCGCCGTTCTTTGTCGCTGGCTTTATAGGCGAGAATCTGTTCGGCGAATGGATACATGCACGCCGCCGTTTTTCCCGAGCCTACCGCCCCTACGATGGCGATCCCGGTAAAGAGGCCACGTTCCGGGATGATCAGCCAGTGGGGCGTTTCCGAGGGCATTTGCGATCGCGGATGATGGACCTCGCCAAGCACGAGAGAAAGTTCTGCCCGCGTTTGCGGATGGGGATAAGCCGGCAAGCGGCCAGCGGAAACGTTCGGTTGCGTCCTGAGTGCAAAAACGTAGACCGCCGACAGAAACACGGAATATGCGATGTAAGGCGTGGTGTAGAGAAAGAGGATGTAGGAGTACTTGAAAAACAGAAAGGCGGCCGCCGAACGCATGGCCATCACCTGGACGAACAGGTTGGCCTCCGGGAATGGCGCTCGAAAATAGAGCGCCATTCCCGTACTCCCCGCGAAGAGGCAAGCGAGGAAGTGCCTGGCGTGAAGGATTCTTTGCATCACGCCCGCGCTGCCTTTGCCGCTGCCTGACCGTCCTCCTTTTCGGTTGGTGTTTGCTGTTGTTTGCGCCAGCGGCGGAAGTCGGCATCTCTCCACAGGACCATCTTTAGGGCGGAGTTGACGACATGATCCGGCGTGCTCGCGATGAACGCCGCGTACCTCTCGACGGCCACAGCGATTGGCTCCTGCAGTTGGTATTCGCGTTTCACCATTTCGGCCGGTTTGTTGATAATCGACATACGTTCTCCTTGTGCTTTCTCTGTCTTTGGCCTAATTCGACACGGGCAAAACGCTGCATGAACTCGGCTTTCCCAACTTACTCGACCGGAGGACCGCGACGATTTCCGTGGCAACCGTAGCGGGGTCGCCCTCCCTCCAGCCCAGTTTTGGCTTTTGCCCGTGTCCAAAATCGATCGTCGCGTCGTTTGCAACCTCAGCGCTCCGAACAGCTTCCGTTCACCCCGAGCCTGTGCTTCTCGTCGAGGGGTGATCGCCGGTTGCGGACCAAATAGGTGTTAAAGAAAATGGTCTGCTCCGGAGTGGACGGTTTAAATTCCTGCCTCAGCTCCTGCTCGGCAATCCGCCCCGCAATCCATGCTTGGTAGAGAGTCTCGAAGCGCTCGCCATGAAAAAGGCGTCTCGCTTCATTGAGAAACTCGAAGTCGGCGGTCACGGGCACAACGTATTCGTGCTTTTCCCACTTCCGGCGAATCTCGAAGTATCGGAGGACTTCTCCCGACGGATCGGCTTCGAGTGGCGGCTTGACGCTCAGGCGGAAGCGCTCTTCGGCGCGGCGAAATTCCGTGGTTCGCGGCGCGATGTAAAGAAGCCGGAAGGACTTCAAGTGGCGGAAGAGGCTTTGATAAGCAGCCAGATACGCAACAAAACTCAACAGGCGTCCTGGGCCGGAATCCACAAAGCCGAAGGTGACCACAGGCGAGGCGCCCGAGACAGGAGGGGCGAGAAAGAGCGGGAACTTATCCACGAAATAGCGGACGGTCGGATTGCCGCGAGCGGTTCCCTCGTAAACCCTCGCGGGAAGGACATCTTTCGGGACCGCGAGAGATTCGCAGAAGAGATTGATTTTGTCGCTCTCGGTCTCCAAGAATTCGAATCCGGGATTCTCGAGAAGAAAGTCCAGTTGTACAAGACGCGTGCGGATGTAATCGAAAGAGTGCCGGCGGTGGTTGCGGAGGTGGTCCTTTTCAATGGGTCCGTAGATAAGTCTCGAAAAGAGATGGAAGACCG
Source organism: Candidatus Acidiferrum sp. (assembly GCA_049513775.1). Classification (GTDB taxonomy): domain Bacteria; phylum Acidobacteriota; class Terriglobia; order Acidiferrales; family UBA7541; genus Acidiferrum. Next base: position 2,207 of record JBEKVU010000591.1, on the reverse strand, counting down.
ATCCCGCACCCATGTAATCGCGCATGGTCGCGTGTGCGTGCTTGAGCAGCTTTTGCGCAAGAGCCATCGAGCGCTTTCCACGGTGGACCCCGGCAAAGTCATTGAAGTGCCGCAGCGTAAAGTAGCCGGAGTGCGTCGCCACCAGATAGAGGAATCGCGCCTCGGACTCCGTGTAGCCGAGTGCGGCGATTCGTTCGATGTGATCCTGCGGCATTTTCATAGCGACAAAATCTCCGCCGTCAGTTCACGCTGATCCAACACCTTCCTGAGCTTTGAAACATCGTCCGCACGGGCGTACAGGGAGAATCCGGCGCGTACTTTTTCAGCAAGAGTTTGGCCGCGATAGTGACCTGTCGCTAATTCAAGGTCTACGCGAGCCCGTTCTCCGTCGGGGGTGTCGTACTCGATGCGAACGTCCGGAAGAGGGATCTTTCCGCGCACCACTAGAAGACCGTGCTGCTCGGCAATGGTTTGCTTGCTTTCGGCGGAAGCCCGATCTGGAGCGAGTTTTGCGAGGTCGTGGTAAACCCGCTTTTGCAGCTCGTAGTCGAGGACGACACGAAGATTTTGTCCTCCCTGTCGTTCGATCTTTGCGGCTGCTTTTTGGTAGAGCCGGTAGAGGTCCGCATCGTGATGGGCCTCGCGGGGTTTCGCAAAGCCGTGGTACAGAACCTGGTGTTTGCCAGCCCTTTGCGTTTGCCTGATAAAGCGGTGGCCGCTCCTGGTAAGAGTGAGCAGATGGCGCGAACCCGTTTCTTCGTGAGGAATGGATTTCATTTCAACGAGACCCTGACGAAAGAGGTTTTCCGCGTCAGGTCTCATGCGGTCGTTGTTCCCGCCGTAGGCAAATTCCGCGAGATCCTCCCTGGCGATGACACGGAATTTCCCAAGCTCCACCATCATTGCGATTTCGGAGTTTCGGAGCCGATACGTTCGGCCGCGCAGGGGGTAGACGGTGCGAGCTTCCGCAGTGAGCGTTCCCGAGCGCTCTGGCACGCGGACCGGCGGATGCGATGCATCGCTCGATGACTGCTCACGAACCTCATCGGTTGTGGGTGGCCCACCGGCGCTGGGCACGCGGCTCTCGGAACGCGATCGCGGATCGAGGTGGTCTTCGGGTTGGTAGTCTCGGGACATTTCAATCGGATTCCTCGTCGAACGACGGCGCGGGCACGTCGATGTGGCCTACATGCAGCTGCTTGTCGAGATGGGAGAGTTTTCGTCCCGTGTCTTTGAGGAAGAACTTGCGGATGAGAACGAAAGCAGCCGCAAACACGTTGACGGACAAAACTCCGACGTAGGCCAGGATCGGGGTCGCATACGCACGCCAAAGAACGAGTTTGTAGGGAACGAAGAATCGCAGTTCGCCCATGAGCCAGAAGCCAAGCGCGAGCAGGATGGTGATGGTAATGAACAGGACGTTAGCAATCACTAGCGACCTCCGAGAATGCGCATTCGGTTTTTCCGGTGACTCCCGATGGCCCCTGGGAGCGGGTGAGCCGATTTTGCCCGGCGCCCTGCCGCGACCAGTTCGCTCCGATTAGAGGCGCCCGAATTCATTTGAACGCCTGGTCCTCGCGAAAATAGGTGACGGTCATGCCGAGGGGATTGATGGGGATCAATTCGTTGGGCACCTCGGACTTGAAAACGAAGACAAAATTCGCGGTATATAAATTACGCTTCAGCTCGCTATGGTCGGCGGGCGAATAGTAGACCATGTAGAAATCCACGCGCGCACGAAAGGGCGGCGTTTGCATTTCTTCGAGTGCCACTTTCTTTACGTCCACATCGATCTCGGGCAGAGCGGTATTGGTGATGAACTTCTTGATGATGTCGTCCTTGCGGTAGGCGTCGAGAATTCCGTTGGCCAGCTTGCCGTCGAGAAAGTAGAGCGACTTCGAGAAGTCGTCCTGAATGGTGTAGCGGTTGCGCCGGTAATAGAGGTTGCAAAACTGGGAAAGAAAATACTTCGCTTCGGCGTCTTGGGGTTGGTATTCAAGGTTGTGATAGTTGATGGCTTCGGCGCGACCCAGATCGTCGATGCGGATGACCAGCGGACGAAAGTTCTGGAAGGTACGAATGGTCCGGAGGTCGATGAGCGCCAGCGCGACAGAAACGAGGGACAGCAACGCGAGTGCAATTTTCAGATAGGTATTCGTCACCATGGGATCACCGTACTGTTCAAGGTAGAGGCGTTTGGCGTCATG
>JBEKVU010000590.1:0-2917 GCA_049513775.1 Candidatus Acidiferrum sp. | reverse complement strand
AAGGCTCTCGGAGACGTGGACGCCGAGCGGCGCTACATCATTACCGTGCCGGGGCGGGGTTATCGCTTTGGCGAAAAGGTACGCGTAGCTGTCCCGTCGGTGGTTGAGACGGCGGGTGAGGCGGTACTGCCCGTAACGCTTCCTTCGACTGGCGCCCTCGTCCCATCATATCTGCAAACGGCAGCGCCCGAGTCGCCCACGGCTGCGGCTCACCCGGTAACGACGCCCGCGCGGGCCATGTTTTGGCGCCGCCAGAAAGCGATGTTCGGCATCGTGGCGGCGGTTCTCGCGCTGGCCCTTTTACTCTTTGGCTATACACGCGGCCGGCAGTTGCCGAAGCTCGGCGAAAAGGACACCGTGGTGCTCGGCGATTTCTCGAACACCACCGGCGACGCGGTCTTTGACGGGACACTGCGTCAGGGGCTTTCCGCGCAGCTCGAGCAGTCCCCATTTTTGAATTTGCTGACCGAGCAACGCATCGGCCAGACACTTTTGCTGATGGCTCAGCCGCGCGATGCCAATCTGACGCCCGCGCTCGCCCGGGAAGTGTGTGCGCGGACTTCCAGCGCCGCGGTCTTGCAAGGTTCCATCGCGCAGGTTGGCTCCCGTTATCTACTAACGCTCACTGCGGAAAACTGCTCCACCGGGGAGGTGCTCGCCAGTGCCTCGGCGCAAGCTGCGGACAAGAGTCGCGTGTTGGACGCGCTCGGCGGGATGGCTTCCGACATTCGCGGCAAACTCGGCGAGTCCCTGGCGTCCGTCAAGCGATTCGACACTCCGCTGGAAAACGTGACCACGTCGTCGCTAGAGGCGCTGCAAGCCTACACCCTGGCGCACGCCGCGCAAGCAGCCAATGCCCCGCAAGGCGGAAACCCGTTGTATGAACGCGCCATTCAACTCGATCCCAACTTCGCCACGGCGTATTTGGGCATCGGCGTGAACTATTTCAACATGGACGAGCCGACGCGCGCCGCCGAATACTTGCAGAAGGCTTACGACCTGCGCGACCGCGTCAGCGAACGCGAAAAGCTCGGTATTGAGACCATGTATGAGGCCGTGGGTTTGGGCGATTTTGATGCGGCGGTGAAAACCAATCTGCTCGCGATGCAACTTTATCCGCGCGATCCACGCGCGACGGCCAATCTCGGAACCTTTTATTCCTACCTCGGCGATTACGAAAAGTCGTTGTCGTCCATTCAAGAAACGCTCAAACGCAACGGTGGCGCGGGCCAGAGCTACTCGAATTTATTGGTCGGATATCTGCACGTGGGCCGGCTGGAAGACGCCAAGGCCGCGGCGCGCCAAGCGATCGAGCACCATTTCGATTCGACCTACCTGCATTACAACTTGTATTTAGTGGACTTCCTGCAGAATGACACTGCCGGCATGGGCCGCGAGGCCGCGGCTATCGCCGGCAACAGGGACGGCGAGGAGGTTCTCTTTTACTATGAATCGGACACTGCGGCGTATCACGGCCAATTTGCGCAAGCGCGAGCGCTAACGCGCCAAGCGGCGGTCGCAGCGTCGCGTGCCGGCGAAAAAGAAGCGCCTGCGGCGTTCACCGCGGAAGCGGCAGTGCGCGAGGCGATAGTCGGCAATTTCCCCGCGGCCAAGCAGCAAGCCAAAGACGCGCTGAGGCTCTCAACGGGCAAAGATGTCGCCGCCATGTCCGCAATCGCGCTCGGCCTGGCGGGCGACTCCGCAACGGCCGCGAGCCTCGCCGACGATCTAAACAAACGTTTTCCGCGCGATACGGCGGTGCAATACAATTTTCTGCCGTGCATTCACGCCGCCGTGGCACTGCGCACCAGCCAACCTGCTAAGGCCATCACCGAGCTCGCCACATCGTCGCCATACGAACTAGGGCAGACCGCGCAGAGCGTTACGTTCGTGCTATACCCCGTATATCTGCGCGGCGAGGCGTACCTTGCGGCGAAGCAGCCCTCGGAAGCTGCGGCGGAGTTTCAGAAAATCCTCGACCATCCGGGGCTCGTAGAAAACGAACCCATCAGCTCGCTGGCGCACTTGGGAATTGCCAGAGCCCTGGCGCTGGCTCACGACACACCTACAGCGCAGGCGAGTTATGCGAGCTTCCTGGCGCTTTGGAAAAACGCCGACCCCGACTTGCCCATTCTAAAGGAAGCTAAATCGGAATCAGATCGACTCCGTTGACCATCGCCAGCTCGGGAAAAATGGCGGAGAGGGTGGGATACTCACCCTGGCCGCTCTCGTTATCCCACCATCTTTTCAGCGACATGCATAAAAACCGCATGCAGATTAGGGATTTCTGCCATCTCGCCTGTTTCAACTGCCTCTCGTGTTTCGTCCGTTTAGGTCTGATTTCGGCCTTAGACAGACACCAAAGACACCAAGAAACGTCTTTACGGCGTACCCCCGACTGGCCCCCACAAATCGCCATTCAACAGAGGTATTGAGAATTCTAAACTACTAGTTTAGAATTCTCATGTGCGTTACATTCCCAGAAGACTCGCAGATGTCCTTCGGCAGGCCACACGGCATTTTCCAGCCGTAGTGGTAACTGGACCTCGTCGCGCGGGAAAGACGACTCTACTACGTGAACTGTTCCCCGCTGCCCAATACGTGCTGCTGGAAGACCCCGACATTCGGGGGCGAGTCCGAAGTGATCCACGTGCATTTATTGAAGAAATTCGCCCGCCTGTCATTTTTGACGAGATCCAGAACGCTCCCGAGTTGCTGAACTACGTCCGCACGCTCATCGACGGGCGGCCGCGTCGGATGGGCCAGTGGCTGTTCACAGGCTCGCAGGAAGCTCCCTTGATGCGCGGAATCACCGAATCAATGGCGGGTCGCGCTGCCATCCTTCAACTTTGGCCATTGAGCACGGCGGAGACCAGCAAAGTGAACGTTCTGGATGGTGGCTTTCCGGAAGTGCTGG
>JBEKVU010000589.1:0-3161 GCA_049513775.1 Candidatus Acidiferrum sp. | reverse complement strand
ACCCTCGCCCCAAGGCTGGCTGCGGAAAGAGGATGGTAAGAGGCTCTCAGAGTAAGGAAAAGCTCACGTCGACTCGATCGCGGCCTGACTTCTTTAAGATAGCGAAGTATCGCTGTCCCGACTTCCGTCGCGAGCGGATACTCCTGAACCTTCCTTAGTTTGGATCGGCGAACGTGGAGGCGTTCCGCCTCCCAATCGATATCATCCAAGGTGAGCTTGGAAACCTCGTTGATTCGAAATGCGTAGACCGCCAACAGAAGAATCACTGCGCGGTTCCTGATGTGAGTGGGATTCTCGTCGCTAACACTTTCTATCAAGCGCTGAACATCTCTCCAGGCGGGCCCCTGGGGAAGACCTTCATGGCAATACAAGCGGGGTTTGTCGATGGTCTCTGCGATATCAGGCGCACACCAAGAACGAGAAGCGGCATAGCGGAAGAAAGACCGGAGAGAATTGACGCAGCCGGAAATGGTTTGCCGTGCCCATCCGTGCGCTCTGCTGGCTGAAAAAAACTCCGAGATGTCCCTCGGCGTAACGGTGGCTATCGCACCCCCACGTGTTGTTAACCAGCTGAAGAACGGTTCGAGGGTACGTTTCCGATGGATGGTAGTCGCTTCGCTCAACCCTCGGTCGTCCCGCAAATGGATGAGAAACTCATCGAGCTGATTGGCAAAAGGAACGGCAGGCCGCGCCTCATCTAGCCAGCCTAGGAACCGCAACCAATTACAGGCAATCGAGATGAAATCGGTCTTAGCAACGACAAGCGAGTGGGACAGTGAACTCCGCTGTCTCCTTTCCTTCATCCATATTTCCGCCGCCTCACAGACCTCGACCTTCGTTAGGCGTTTCTGGACGCTGATTCGTAGTTGCTGGGCAATGGCAAGGAGTTGAATATTGATTCCCGTCAACCGGCCCTTGCCGTAACCTCGCTGAGAAAGATGAGTAAGGTATTGCTCCCGTTCTTGGGCGAACGGTCCATTACGGTAGCGCGCCAAGGTGAGTTGGTTTTTTACGAGCTGAGCGAACATGGGCTGACTCCTTTCAGAAAGAGATGGAAATCAGCCCAGTATGAATTCTTATGTGGCGCTAAATCACATCAAGTGCAGGTGAGAGGGGAGCAGCGGCACTCTGCGCAACATAACTGACACCGCAACATATTTGCGGCACCTTTACCGAAAAGACGAAACCAGCCGGCGTCCTGTCATTCCAATTAGCGACAGTCTTCGGCTGTGGACACCCATAGAACGTCGAATCGATCTCCACCGTATCAAAGCGCTCCGCATAAAAACGCAGATACTCCGACGCCTTCATGCTCTTCGGATAAAACGCCCCGCTCCACCCGCTCGCCGTGAACGCGCAAGTCCCCACATAAATATGCGGATTAAGGGGCGATTCCATCGGCATATTCTAGCCGACTCATCGCTGCGCCGTACGCAAAGCGGGAATCTTAGGAGTGCTCCTACATCTGGTGGATCAACCAGCCGGCTTAACCCGTTAGCCCAAGCCGATGCGCCGGACCAGGTCTGCGAAGCGTGGATCGCCGCGGAGCGGATCGAAATACGGATGGACTTTTAGAAATTGCAGAATATTCGATTGTTCTTTGTATGCTTGCTCGAGTGCTCCGAATGCTTGCTCGGTCTGATCCAGGCCTAGATACGCGTTCACAAACGCCCCAGCGGGAATGTAGCCGCTCTCCTGCCGTTTTTTCAGTTCGGCTAAGAGTTGCAGCGCATCGCTGCGGCGCCCAGCGTGAGCGTAAGCCCTCACGAGGATGCCAAGCACCGCAGGACTACGATTGGAGATGGCCGCGACGTGCTCGAGCGCGAGAATGGCTTCGTCCGCTTGATTGTTGGCAATCAAAGCGAATCCAAGAGTGAAAAGATCGCTCGCGTTATCCGGCTGAACCGCGAGTGCGCTGCGTGATTCTTTTATGGCTTCTTCGTAGCGGCGGGACTGGAACAAAATCCACGCGACCGCTCCGCCGGAAATCGAAAGCGGATCGAGTTCACGACCACGTCGTGCGGAGGCGATAGCCTCCTCCAGGCGTCCCTGCCACAGCAGCCACAAAGCAAATCCTTCATGAGCTGAGGTGTCATTCGGATTTAATTCCAGGGCGCGGCGATAATCCTTTTCGGCGTCGGCCCAATGCCACTGCCGTTGCTCGGTACCGGCCAAAAGAACGCGCGCTTCGGAAAGATTGGGATCGAGCTCCAGGGCTTTTTGCGCGGCGCTAATTTCTTTGGGACGCGCCTCCGCGGGAGAGCCACCGATAAACACGGTGCCAAGCGAATCGTAGGCGTTGGCCAATCCCACATAAGCGGGTGCAAACGTTGGATCTTTCTGCAAGGCTTCCTTGAAATAAACCAGCACCGATCCCGCCCTAGGCGCGGAACGCGATCAAGCCTTAGACCTCGCGGTTCTCGTGCTTCTTGAACAGCTTTCTCCCACGGAACGCGCTGCGTATATTCTCCGCGAAGCCTTCGAGTACCGTTATTGCGAGATTGCCGAAGTCTTACGAATAGCAGAAGCCAAAGCCCGCCAGCTCGTCAGCCGCGCTCGCCAACATGTTATCGAAGGTCGCCGCGCTCCAGTCAGCTCCGCCGAGCAGCGCCGTTTGCTCTCCGCATTCATTGACGCCGCCAAGCATGGGAATTTGGCCGCGCTGGAAAATCTCTTGGCCGCGGACGTTGTCTCCTATGCGGACGGCGGTGGACTCGTGCGCGCCGCACGCAAGCCGGTTTCTGGTCGCCAACGCGTCGCCACGTTTATCGGGGCGTGCTCTTCGCACTTCTGGACAGGTGTGAGCTTCGCCTGGATGGAAACCAACGGCCAGGCCTCCGTATTAATCTCGCGCGATGGCATCCCGGTTACTCTAGCCACCGTCAATGCCTCCGCACAAGGCATCGATCAAATCCTGTGGATCATGCGCCCCAGCAAGCTCACCGCAATTTCACGGTCAAGGCCTCATGTCTAGCTAGAGTTCCGCCCTGAAAACTGAGCCCATGCGATCGTTCTTCGCTCGTACGGACGAAATCAACTCCGCTAAGTTGCGTCACCTGAAATCGCGGATTGGACCGGACTTCAAACGTCCGTTAAGCGCGCTGGATTCAACAATCAGACACCCATTCAGCCGGTTCGCCTGGGCTTGAGCTCTGGTTGCC
>JBEKVU010000588.1:0-4207 GCA_049513775.1 Candidatus Acidiferrum sp. | reverse complement strand
ACCTGGCGAGGTGTGTCGTGTCTCCCGAACTCAGTTCGCTTCTAAGCGCCGGGAGACGTTTCAACAGGTGCTGGAGCTGGCCAATGGCTGACGTTAAAGCACGTCTCGAACGCTGTTTTTCCGCGGTCTTCCCGGCGCTTTCCGCTGCGCAAATTGTGCAGGCCAACCCGGCTTCAGTGGCCGCCTGGGATTCCGTCGCCAGCGTTACACTTTTCGCGCTGATTGAAGAAGAATTTGCGCTGGAGATCGATGTACAAGATATGCCGCAGCTGCTTTCGTTTGAGGGGCTCCTTGCGTATTTAGGGCCAAAAGCCGGATGAAACGGCAGCGTACTCTGCCGCGAAGATTTGTTCGAGCGGTCGTCCGCGCGATCCGAATCGTGGACTACCGGGTGAGATGGCAAGTCCGAGGAAACTTGGTTTGACGCGAATCTTAAAGTGCGTGATCAGCCTCGCCGTTTTCTGCGCGATGTTCGCCGGGAGAATTGCCCGAGCGCTGTTTGGCAGGGCCGTGCCCGGCCGGTGCATGGTTCTTTACTATCATTCGGTTCCCGGGGACCAGAGGGCTCGCTTCGCCAGGCAACTTGACGTCATCCTCCGCCATGCACAGACCATCGATGTCACTCGCCCGATTGCGCTGCGGCCCGGCGGACGTTATGCCGGAATTACCTTTGACGACGCGTTTGAGAATTTTATCGATGAAGCTTTGCCCGAGCTTCGCAAGAGAAATATGCCTAGCACCATGTTTGTGATTTCCGGCGGACTGGGCAAAGGGTTTGGTCCCGCAGGCCACGCAGAAAAGGTCATGTCCGCGGAGCAGTTGCGCTCTCTGCCCGAGGAACTGGTCAGCATCGGTTCCCACACCGTGTCGCATCCTTTCCTGCCGGAACTCAGTGCGGAGCTTGCCCGAGGCGAGCTACTTGAATCGAAAGGCGCCCTCGAAAGCTTGCTCAAGCGTGAAGTGTCCACCTTCAGTTTTCCATTTGGGGGCTTTTCCGCAGGGCTTGTGCAGCTTTGCCGAGAAGCCGGTTATCAGCGCATTTTCACTACGCTACCGTCCTTTGCATTCCTCAGGGATTCAAATGAATTTGTCGTCGGGCGCATTCGTGTCGATCCTACCGACTGGCCGATCGAGTTTCGCTTGAAACTCGCCGGAGCGTACAACTGGTTGCCGCTAGCCTTCGCGCTGAAACGCAAACTGCGCGGCAATACGAGCGTGGAACGAGCGGTATCGCAACCGGCCGCCGAGCGCTCCATGGTTCGTGAATGGAGTGGCTCTTGATGTCTGCTGGTCGCCTCTTTCTGACGACCTCTTTCATCTAAATCCCGGGCCGCAAGTCTGTCCTGGTTCATTGCGGGTTCATGCGTGGCCGACGATTGAACTGCTGCTTTCAAGCAGGTGGGTTCACAAGCTGTTTAAAGTAAGTTAGATTACTTTCTGAGATCGTTTGGCCGGCTCCGCCTTTTTGAACGCCTTCTGGACCGGCCAGCGTCAGGGAAAAAAGAGGCTGCTGTTTCCGAAACATTTCAATCCATCGACCCTCTCACGGATCCGCGATGGAGCGAGTTCTTAGAGCGGCATCCTCGCGCGTCGATCTTTCACACGCCGCGCTGGCTCGAGGCGCTCCGGCGGACCTACGGCTACACGCCTCTCGTGTATACGACTGCTCGCGCCGGAGAAGCATTGCGCAATGGTCTCGTCTTCAGCAAGGTCGAGAGTTGGCTCGTCCGCCCGCGGCTGGTTTCTCTCCCGTTTTCTGATCACGTCGATACACTTCTCGATGACCCAGGGGAGTTGCCGAGCCTGATTGCGCTCCTGAAGGCCGGTCAATCCAAAGGCCTGTGGCGCAGCATTGAATTGCGCCCACCGGCGAATCCGGGCGCTGTCACGTCGTGGACGGGCTTCGGTGATGGGCAAAGCTATTTTCTTCATCGCCTCGACCTGCGCCCGGACCTCGGCGAGCTTTTTCGCGGGCTGCAAAAGGATTCCATCCAAAGAAAGATCCGGCGTGCCGAACGCGAAGGTCTGGTGTGCGACGAAGGGCGTTCCGAGTCGCACCTCGATACCTTCTACAGACTGACGGTAATGACGCGGCGCCGCCACGGCCTGCCGCCACCGCCGCTTGAATGGTTTCGCAACGTCCTCGCGTGTCTTGGCGAGCATGTTTTGATTCGTGTTATCCGGAAAGAAGACCGGCCTATTGCCGCCATTCTTACTCTCCACTTCAAGCAAACAATGGTTTATAAGTATGGCTGCAGCGATGCGCGCTTCCACAACCTTGGAGCCATGCCCTTTGTGCTGTGGAAGACGATCATGGATGCCAAGCGATGGGGCGCGACGGAGCTGGACCTCGGGCGGTCCGATCCTGGCAACGTAGGGCTCACGACCTTCAAGGAGCGGTTTGGGGCCGTTCGTTCGGTGCTGACTTATAAGAAATTCCCTGATCGAGGCTTGCGCGTTTTTGGGGACGCGTGGTCGGAAGGTGTGGCTAAGCGTATCTTTGGAGCGCTGCCGCGCGGGTTGCAGGTCATGGCCGGCCGATTGATCTATCCCCATATTGGTTAAGGCAATATAATCAGGCACTTACGTGTATCTGCCTTAGTCGAGTACAGGGTCAACGGGGCCAAGCGTGTTGATAATTCGGTGTCCCGACAGGGAAAAGTATTTCTGCTCGCGATCGTTACGATGTACGCTGTATGTTCGCATTGCTATGAGCCGTAAAGACTTAGTCGCTACAAGAGTTGGTATCGCTCGTGCACCTAGTTGTCTATCAATAAGGTAGGGCCATGCTCAATCAGGCGCTCCTTGAGCGCTATCGATGTTCGGAACAGGTAGCAGAATTCCGCCTGAGCGGAAGCCTGTCCCGAGATGCCGGTTTTTTCAAGTTTGGGGCGAATACCGTATGCTTCGGCCAGAGTGCGGCCGGTTCCCGCTCCCAAAGCTTGGCTGAGACCCTGTATGACACTGGCGGCGACGCCAAAGTCAGTGAGTGGCAAGTAGGCTTGCCGTTCGATCCGAGCGCCATCATCGACAACCTTCGTCTCGAGCGCTACGCCATCGACCACAATTTGAACGGCACGCAGCCCTTGTCGCGCAAAGCGCTACGTTTTGCCTACTACTCCTTGCGGCCACTTTTTCCGGTGACCTTCCGGCGGCAAATTCAGAAGGTCTACCTTCGCGGATGGGATAACCGGCCCTTCCCGCACTGGCCCGTGGACACGACGGTCGAGGACATTCTCGAGCGCTGCCTCGCGATGGGCATGCAAGCCAGCGGGATCACGGAAATTCCCTTCATCTGGTTTTGGCCGGAGGGCAAGTCCGCATGCGCGCTGATGACGCACGATGTCGAGACAACACTCGGACGTGACTTCAGCGCCAAACTGATGGACATTAACGACGAGTACGGCATCAAAGCGTCTTTCCAGGTGGTCCCTGAAAAGCGTTACTCCGTACCTGAGTCTTACCTGAGCAGCATCCGCGACCGCGGTTTTGAAGTGGCCGTCCAGGACTTGAATCATGACGGTCATCTATATTCGACACGCGATGAATTTCTGCGTCGCGCGGAACTGATTCGCGAGTATCGCAAGCAATTCAAAGCCACGGGATTCCGCGCGGCCATTCTGTACCGCAATCTCGATTGGCTCCCGGAGCTCGATTTCAGTTACGACATGTCGGTGCCGAACGTGGCCCACCTCGATCCGCAGTCTGGCGGCTGTTGTACGCTGTTCCCGTATTACATCGGCAAGACATTGGAAATTCCGGTGACCACCACGCAGGACTACTCCCTCTTTCACATCATCGGCGAATACACCCTGGACCTCTGGAAAAAGCAGGCCCGCCTGATTCTCGGCAAGAACGGCCTGATGAATTTTATCGTGCATCCCGACTACATCGTGGATGAAAAGCCGCAGAAGACTTATCGGGATTTGCTGGCGCATCTCTCAGAGCTCCGCGCAAATCAGAACGTTTGGATTCCCCTGCCGCACGAGGTCGACGAATGGTGGCGCGCCCGCGGCCACATGCAGATCGTCGATAATGGCGGCAAGCTCGGCATTACCGGCGCGGGCAGCGAGCGCGCCTGCATTGCTTACGCCCGGCTCGAAAACGGCCAGCTGACCTACAGCCTTTAGGCTCGCTCCGTAGCCTGCTAGCTTCCGCTTCAACGCAAAATAAGAATCTTTACTGTAGTCGGTACGCGTGGTAACCC
>JBEKVU010000587.1:0-4694 GCA_049513775.1 Candidatus Acidiferrum sp. | reverse complement strand
AGAAGCGCTGGCCGGCGTAGGGTTTATAGGTGGCCGCGTCTCTTGAGATAGTCGAGTTCCAAGTCGGCGAGCAGGTTGAGCGCCGGACGAGCGACAAGCGCCGCCAGGAGGAAAATCATGCCGAACATAAGGGTCTTATCGACCGACATAGACTCTCCGAGGCGCTAGAAATAGAAGGATCAAGTTCGCCTTGGCGCGTGCCTTAGGACTAGTGTAAAAATTTGATGCGAAGGGCTAGAAAGGAGTTTGCGCGGCTCAATGAATATTCGGCCTACCCGGCCCGTAGAACCGCCAGGCCAAGAATGTAATGGCCAGACACGTACTCAATATTACGATTAGCAATTCCGTGAAGCTAGCAGGGTTCATGGTGCACCTCGGCAGGCTAAGGATATTCCGCTCCGCGTAGCGCCGAAATACCCACAAGACTTGATTTGCTCCGGGGGCGTTTGCTGATAGCGCCCCCCCAGCACACGAGGTCCGCTGACCGTCCCCGCTCAGAAATTCGTCCTGTGCCGAAGGAAACAGCGAGCATTCCGAAGAACCGCCAGTGTAGGAGTGAGGCATCGACTGATGTATGCGATGGCAATTTCCGGGATTGTCGTGCTGGCAATATTTGTCCTAGGAAGTCTCATATCGGGACTCACGCTCTTTCCCGACTTCTTGATGAAAATGTGCTCGATGTAACCCCTCCCGGTATCTCCCTCTAGTGTCCGAAACCGTACTGCCTAGCTTCTGCCTCCATGCCATGCTGGGTGCATGCCGCGTAAACACAAAAAGGGTGAGAGAAAATCCGCCCGCACAACACGCGCCAGCGTTTTAAAGGAAATGGCGAAGCCACGCACAAGCAAGTCCGCAAGAATAAAGGAAATGAATCTAGATACTTCACGAATCCCGGAAAAGCCGAGTACCAGCGTGCCGGGGACAGTTGACAAAATCATTCCATCTCAGCATTCAAGTCAAGCCGAAAAAGCACAGATTGCTGTTGACGGAGCCGACGACCGACATCGAGATTTCCGCATTGAAAATACATTAACCGACGAAAATGGCGAGGATGTGCAGCTCAAGAAGGGCGCCCACGTTGACGTTACTGTGACCGCTAAAAACTCCAATGGACACAATTGATTCCGTGTGCGAAACAGAACAGACAACCTGCAAGACGAGTGGTATCACATCGGCAGAGGCTTTCATGGCTCCTCAACTTCGCTATCCCGTCTGGCAAGAATCCTACATCGCCGCCATGCTTGAGATGAATTCGGCGGCACAGCGCGCCAAAATTGCGGCTGCGCAAGCCGCGATTCAAAAGCGCATGGTCGGTAGCAGGGCCGAACCTGAAGAACGTCAAGCGATTCTAGACGCGTTAAATGCCCTTAAATTCATGAATCGCTGAGGAGTCTGACGCATGAATGAATCCGTAGCTCTCCCGGCGAACGAACACCTTATTTGCGCCCAGTGCGGAAAACACAATGACTTCGTGACGCCGGAAAACGGCAAGCTTGTCGAGGACGCGGATAAAAAGTTGGTGCCGCTGCACCATGTCTGCGTTCCAGAGTGGGAGCGGGCGAACAGTGCAAGAGTTCTCCATCCGAAAATCTAGCGCTCGTACGCGACTAATTCTTGGTTGTCTTCTCGCTGGCCGCTCGTATCGATGTCCAGCATGATTTGGTCGAAGTTCAGATTCAATCCACGCACCAACCTAATCTCAGCGTCACTTCGGATTCCTGCGAATATCGCGGGTTGTTTGCGGTGCCGTTGTTCGGGGCGTTTCTGCGGCAGGTGTGTACCACGCGGCGATTCTCGACCCTTGTTCCTGAGGTGTCAAGGCGGAAACCGTCAGTGCCCAATCTGACCCAGACGGCGTCTACTCTATTGGGGGACAAGATGAGACATCCTTTGAATGTTTGCGCGCACTGCGAAAATGGGCGCGACCCTGTTACTAAAAATAATGGTTTCAACTTCACGCATCAGATGGTCGATGGCGTCATCGTGGAAGTCTACCTCCACGACGGATGTGTGAATCCGTGGTGTCAAGCCTTCAACGTTCCGTTGCCGGACAAGGCCATTGGGGGCGGCACGAAACCTAAGTCGGCTGGATACGAGCACACTTAGGCCGAAGTGCCTCGACCGTCGCCACGATAGCGCAGGTCGGTGCGCTGATAGACGGCACTGTGACGGCAATGCGGACACTCCACCTTTAGTCCCTCGTCGGGAAAATCCGGCTTGGGTGCTTCCACGAAGTTCGCATACCTATAAGTATTTATTTTCGAGTGGGGGAAATCAGTTTTGCAGTGTGAACAAGTTAGCATCCACGTGGGCATGGCAGGTCCGCTATCAGGTTGTGGTGACAGGGTGACCGGGGACAATACAGGGGAGCGCGGATTTTTAACGAGGAGATAGCGTACCTCTCGGGAGAGATTTTTCGCCGTCGGGCCGCCCGAGGATTCTTGAAGAGGGATTTGGCGCACGGTTAGACCTTGATAGGCTTTGCAAATTTGTGCCTGCGTTCCATATTTGTATTCCTCGCTGCGTGAACGTGTCCCAGCACTGCTCCCCCACTTCTTTGTCTACCGCGTTGAACACAGCGAAATCTTGTTGGGTGTATTCCCGGCGTAGTTGCCTGCACGAAGCCCGGGTCCAAGTAGAAGTGATTCAGGAAATCTTGCGACACTCGGATTCCAAAATTACGCAAGACAGCTATATCATGATAAAATCCGACCAGACGAAGAGAAGTATGAAGAAGGTGGACGGTGGGGCAGTACTAAAGGCATTGCGGAAACAGAGAAAGAAACAGCAGGCTTAATGACGGCGAATTTTAACGCGGATTCTTTGGCGGTTAGCGGCGTGATCCGGCGTTCCCTGGCGTTTTTTGTACGAGGAATGTACGAAATCAAAATGCCAGAAAGCGTAAATCGCCAGTATTTATAAGGTTTTGCCGAGGTAGCTCAGTGGTAGAGCAGCCGATTCGTAATCGGCAGGTCGCGAGTTCAACTCTCGCTCTCGGCTCCAAAATCTTCTTTTAGTGCAAGCAGTTAGCGCCCTCATTGAATGACCCGCGTCTGATTCGTTGCAAGGTCGTTGCAAGTTGCGAACTTTTCGGAGAGCGAATCCAGCGCAGTGACCTGCGACTCGTTCACGCTTTTCACGTAGACATTCATTGTCAGACCGATGTTGCTGTGGCGGAGAATCGCCTGAATGTCTTTGTCTGCTACACCGAGCGTGTGCAAATTTGTTGCGAGACCACGGCGGAAGGCGTGCCACCCGTGCCAGAGCGGTAGGGAATTGTCGCGCTCGAACACGTGTCCCTCTGGCTTGTGCTCTTCCGCTTGCTTCTTGCAGATTGCGCAAGGCGAAAGCGCGGGAACGATTACCCGGCGAGCCAAATTGTCGAGGTTCAAAGGCTGTCCATTCCCCGCCTGAAAAATCGGCAGGTTAGGCTGTGCGAGTTTGCCAGCGCGGATTTTGTGTGCTTCGAGCGCTTCCCCCAATTGCTTGACTATCGGAATGGGCGAGCGGCTGCGGCGCGTCTTTGGTTCGTTCACCGTGCTGTTCCAGACGGAGCGGTCAACACTCAACTGCTCGCCGTTGTAACTTCCCCATGTCAGCCCGCGCAATTCGCGTTTCCGCAGCCCCGTGAACGCAGCGGTCAGAACGACCGTCCAGGCAGGCTCCGCGAGAGTAGCGAGCATGGCCTTAATTTCCGAGAGGCTGTAAGCGTAGGTGTCCTCCTCTGCCTCGGGCACCCTGGGAATCGAAACGTCTTGAATGGGGTTGATGCCATGCAGAATCCCCAACCGTTTGGCTTGCTTGAACGCCCCGGATAAAAACGCTTTGCAATGCCGGAGAGAGGATCGGCCTAGATTTGCTTGCGCAGCTATTCGCGACAGCATCTGTTCGCCGTGGACGGTGCGAAAATCCCGCAACGTCAGTTTGCCCATGCGTGGCTGGAGATGATTTCTCCAAACGTCCTTGTATTGTTTTTTTGTCGCGGCCCGGAGATGCTTTTCGACGTACTCGGCCAGATAGATTTTCTCGACAAAATCACTCACCAGCATTGTGCTTTGGGGAGCCAGTATTCCGCTGTTT
Source organism: Candidatus Acidiferrum sp. (assembly GCA_049513775.1). Taxonomy (GTDB): domain Bacteria; phylum Acidobacteriota; class Terriglobia; order Acidiferrales; family UBA7541; genus Acidiferrum. The sequence continues at coordinate 614 of JBEKVU010000587.1, read as the reverse complement.
ACCGGAGTGAGCAATTCTTGAGCGAATGCCCTCACGCTCGCCTTGGTGCGGTATTGATCGCAGTAAGGAACGGAGAGCTTCTTGCACACCAGTTGACGCTTGACCGTGCCGTCCGCTTGCAACACGTCGTCGCAGTAGCGCAAAAACCAACTTTAGTTCAGTTCAGGGCTCATCGCGGCCTCCAATGAAGTCTTATTGGAGGTCATATTGTTTGTATTCGTGATGTAAAGGAGGGGAAGCGATGAGGCGATGGGACCGGCTATTGGATTCCTACATGGAGGAATACCGGGCGAGGGGAGTTAGTCCGCAGACGATTGCGTACACGGAAGCGCGGCTGAATAAGTGGGGGCGGTGGCTCAAGGGCCAGCGCCCCAGGATAGGGATCGAGGAGATTGATGCGGAGATGCTCACGCAGTACATCGGAAAGTGTGCCAGTTTTCGTGCTAAGGCGACCGTGTACGCGACGTTGAGCACGATGCGGGGCTTCGGTGATTACTTGGTGCGGCAGGGTTTGTGGAAGATCAACTCGTTGCGTTGGATGAAAGGCCCGAAAGTCACGCCGTACAGTCGCCTACCGAAACGGCTCGACCACGGGCACATGGAAGCGATGTGGC
>JBEKVU010000586.1:0-4778 GCA_049513775.1 Candidatus Acidiferrum sp. | reverse complement strand
GGCGGTGGATATTCCGGACCCCGAAACGCCGGTGGGCGCACGTGGCGTCGGCGAGCCTCCTGTGGGCGGCGGTTGTGCCGCTATCCTGAACGCACTCTCGGATGCGCTCGGCGATGAAATTTTCCGCCGCGCGCCTGTTAACGCTGACACCATCCTGACTTCGCTCGAAGCGGGACGGCCCACGCAACATCCCTTGATGGCGCACATTTAGCGGAGATGCGGAAGGAAAGCCTATGGCGATAATTCGAGACGTTATGCCGGCATTTGAACTGTTGCAGCCCAGCTCTATTGCTGATGCGCAAAAATTGCTCGAGCAGCAAGGACGAGATGGCTGGGTCCTGGCTGGAGGCATGGATAGCTTCGACTGGCTCAAGGACCGCATCAAGAAGCCCAAGGCGGTGGTGGATTTGAGCGGAATCGCGGAGCTGAAAGGAATTCGCGCTACCGCTGATGGCATCGAGATCGGAGCGATGACCACGCTGACAGAAGTAGTTCAGCATCCCGTAATCAAAGAGAAGTACAAGGTGCTGGCGGAGAGCGCGGAACTCGTGGCCTCGCCGCAAATCCGCAACCAGGGCACGATCGGTGGCAACGTTACACAGGATGCGCGCTGCTGGTACTACCGAGCAGGTTGGCCTTGCTACCGCGCCGGAGGAAACATTTGTTACGCCGACACACCCGAGGGTCGTAACCGCGAACACGCAATCCTGCACGCGCAACGATGCGTCGCCGTGAATCCCTCGGACATCGCCCCAGCGCTGATCGCGCTCGATGCCAAATTTGTGATCCGCGCACCGAAGGGTGAGCGCGTGATCGATGCCGAGGACTACTTCGTAGGCCCTGACATCGACATCACAAGTTTGCATATCTTAAAACCCGGGGAGCTTCTAACTGCTATTCGCATTCCCTCCGCGTGGGCCGGCGCGCAGTTTTATTTCGAGAAAGTGCGGGACCGGAATGTGTGGGACTTTCCATTGCTGAACGTGGCGTCAGCGATGGTGGTATCTAACGGCGGGATCGGGCGAGCACGCATAGCCGTGAACGCCGTCGCTGCTCGCCCGCTGCGCCTAAAGGCCGTCGAGGACGCAATTCGTGGCAAACCGGCAAATGCTGCGACCGGGGAGATGGCTGGTAAGCTGGCTGTTCAAGGTGCTGTTGCGCTGCAATTCAATGCCTACAAGATCCCTCTGATGAGAAATCTGGTGAAGCGCGCCATCGGCGGCGTGGAGGAGGCGACTTGGACTTCCTAGAATGGGCCAAGAGTCCGTGGGGGCAGAATGTTCCGATCCATATCGCTTGGTTCTTGATATGGGTCGCCGTGATTGCCGGATTGCTTTTCTTTATCGTTCATGCCACGTACTTGCGATTTTTCGCCAAACCCAAGCAGTTTGCCGGTAATACTTCGCCGCTCATCGCCGCGCGAATACCGGAGCATGTACCCAGGCATTCGTTGACCGCGCGCTTGTTTCATTGGATTATGGCTGCCTCGATGTTCACCTTGCTGTTTACGGCCTTCCTTCCAAAAGTGGGCGTTCCCTTCGATTGGGTCACCTATCACTGGATCGCGGGCTCCGTCCTGACCGTTTCCATCCTCTTTCATATCATCCACGCATCCTTCTTCATGGACTTCTGGGCTATCTGGCCGGACAAAATTGATCTGCGCGATGCCCGCAGAAGAATCCTGCGTTCCATGGGCAAGTCTGCGCCACCACCGGACAAATTCGCCAAGTATCCTCTCGAGAACAAGCTTTACCACGGCGCCATCATCGCCGCGGGCCTGTCTGCAATCGTCACTGGCGTGTTCATGATGTTCCGCGTGCGCACGATTTTCTTTCCCCGCAATCCGTATCTGTTCGGTGATCTGACCTGGGGCATGATGTACGTGTTGCACGGGCTGGCGGGCGTCGGGCTGATTGCGTTAGTCATGGTGCATGTCTACTTTGGTCTTCGACCGGAGAAGCGTGCCATAACGAAATCGATGATCTTCGGCTGGATGGGTCGCGACTTCTATCTCGAGGAACATGATCCGCAGCGGTGGCCCGTCGAAGCCCCCTCGTCATCCGCGACGTCGCAGGGAGCAGCGCCCGAAGGCTTAAGAGATGCCGGCTGATATCTCGGAACGCTGCAACACCGTCGAAGAATGCTACGAATTCATGCTGGCCTATGCGGCGCAAGGGCTCCGCAATGAAGAAGGCAGCAAGTCCGGCGGACAAATTCGCGAATACCTGGATCGAGCCGTGAAAGCGATATCGGGCCTCGCAGAAAGCTGCGCGACGGCTTTAAAGCAAGAACACTGGGAGCCTGCGGAGCGCTACCAGGCATTCTTTCAGCTGCTCGCTCGCGACGCCCACGATTCGCTTGCTGCGATTGAACTGGTTTTGGCACAACCCGCCATCAGTTCTCAATTGATCGACAATCTGAACGCCTCAATTCACCTCCGCGCTCTGCTCACGGATCTATTCCTCATGAGCGAGATGGTGGAAACACAACGAGCATCGGAAGCCCGGCAGGACCGATCTCTAAGAAGTGACGGCTACGTTCGCGAACCGTAAGCGGCCAACCTGCTTATAGGGGGCGTCGAATGTAGCGAGCAGGTCGCGATCGGCTTCACTCGCGAACTCTTTCACGGCCTTTTTTGCGCCCATCGCCATGACGTCGTTTTGCGCGGCGATGAGATCGAGTGGTGCATCAGAGTCGGGGCCGCACTCTAGAGGACTTTCCAGTGCCAAACTCGACTGCAGGAGTGTTTCACCGCTTCTCCAAAGACATAAGTGGGACAGTTGCCAGGTGTCGTAGCTCGGGACTGGGTGCGCGACGGCCGCATGGCCGCCACGGTCGTGGTTTCCCCGAGCGCCGGCAAAGCCTCATGACTCACGAGCTGCGCACCCGCCGGAACACTCCTTCGTCATGCCCGAGCCGTTTCCGTGATTTGTTCAATATCCTTTTAAGATATGCGATTCGCTAAAATTTGCCGCGCGCGAGCGCCTCCATCAACGACCCTCAAGAGCATCCTCAAAGTTTCAGGGTTGTCTTTCGTAAGAATGTCTAGGCCCGTGATGCTCTGCGCCGGCAGCGTACGAAAGGTAATGCACAGCATCAAGAGCCGCCAGTTCTCCGCCGTTAGGATGTGTTCTTTGTCGAGTTCGGCCGGGATCACGCGAAGCTCCTCGGGCGCCTGCCTGATCTCCTCGGGTCTGCGCGGTATAGGGAACTCGGACCGGGAGAATTTTGCGCTGAACATCGCGAACCATAGCGAACGGTAGAGTATCTATTAATTGTACCGTTAATATATGATCGTGGTACTGGTGTAAGGGCGCAAACTTCGGCTTGGGCCATGCGGCGTGGGAATGTTCGATCCTGCTGGATTTGGTTGCGACTTCCGGGCTTCGCTGTTTGCCGTTTTGGCCTTGAGCCGCCGCCCGGCGAGTTTTCGTCCCCGACGTTCGACCCAGGACGCTAAAAGAACAAAAAGGGGAACGCTGCTTCGTTCCCCGCCCGCTCGGAACCGGTGGCCGGATCCTTGGTTTCGCTGGCTGGCGATGCGAAGCCAGCGCAACGGCCGCGCCAGCCCTGGCGGAACTTTTCGCGCTCCTCGGGGGTCATCTGCGCCCACCGCTCACTCATGCGCTCTTTCATTCGACCCCGGCCTTCCGAGCGATTACCGCCACCCCAGCCCCCGAAGAGAATGCGGCAGAGAGCCAGGAGTCCGATGGCTTGCCAGAAGGTAATTTGTCGCCACCCGAACAGCGCGGGGGCCAGCCAGTTCCAGAGATGCAGGACGACTTCGCCGCCGATGAAGATGAAAAGGGCGATTCCGAACGGCGCGAAAATAGCGATCCCAATCCGTTTCTTCGTGGTCATGTTCATGTTGCGCTCCTTAATTTCGTTGCGTCATTTCGTTGCTTCAATTCTTCACAAATTCGTCGTGGATGCTCTGCAATCGTGCGCGGAGATGAAGCACGGCGTAGCGCTTGCGGGAGAGCAGGGTGTTGACGCTGACGCCGGTTTCCGCCGATAACTCCTTGAAGCTGCGCCCTTCCAGTTCGTGCGCGACGAATACTTCGCGCTGCTCGCGGGGCAGTTCGCCGAGAGCATATTCGAGTTCATCCAGAAGCACGCTGCGGAAGTAGAGCGCTTCCGGGCCGGCATCGGGCGAGGGCAACAGATCTTCGAACTGAAGCATTTCGCCGTCTTCATCCTGGAGCGCGGCGTCACTGAAGGGCACCGGCTTCTTTTTGCGGAAAAGGTCGGTAATGCGATTGCGGGCGACCTGAAAAAGCCAGCCGGTGACGTGCTCGATGGGCATGAGCAGGCGATTGGCTTCCACCAGTTCGTAGAAGACTTCCTGCAGAAGGTCTTCGGCGTCGGAAGGATCGGGCACGCGGCGGCGGATGAAGTTGCGGAGCCGCGATTGCTGTTCCGCGATGACTTGGGAGATTTGACGGTCCTGCTCGGTCATCGTGGCGATGCTCACGGGCTCATCCATCCACTGCTGTAGACGAATGGCGGGCGGAAATATTGTATAGACTTAGGGGGTCGAAACGATGGGCGGGGTGTTACTGTTTTGAAGGAAAATGTGTCGGCGGCAATCTGAGTCCAAGACGCCTTCTTATAGAGTGCTCCTCGAAGGAAGGAATATCTGGATCGCGATCGTCGGGTGTAACTGGTACAAGATGTGTAGTGCCGGGTGATATCGGAAGAATCGGCTGTCCCTGGCGGCCTAGCACGACGTATTCACTGGCCAGCGTTTTATAGGCGCCGAGAATTTCGATTTTCTC
>JBEKVU010000585.1:0-5383 GCA_049513775.1 Candidatus Acidiferrum sp. | reverse complement strand
GCGGGCATCGCGAGCTACACCATCTATGTCTCCGACACCGGAGGCGGATACACGGCGTTTCAGACGAATACAACCGCGACGTCCGCTACGTTCACCGGACAATTCGGGCACACCTACGCGTTCTTCAGCCAAGCTGTCGACCTGGTGGGAAACCTCGAGGCCAGTAAATCCGCGCCGGACACCACCACCAGCGTGGTGATCCCCGCGCCTGCGTGCGCCAGCAACGTGAGCGGCTCCATTTCCATTGCACGCTCCGGCTACCTTTACAATTTTGGCATCAAGCGCTTCTATCAAACCGTGACGCTTACAAATACCAGTTCGGCGAGCATCACCGGGCCGATCGCGTTGGTGCTTGACGCGCTGAACAGCACTTCGACGCTCTTCAACGCATCCGGCGCGACAACATGCGCGGCCCCGCTCGGTAGTCCGTATATCATCGCCACGCCCTCGAGTCTCGCCCCGGGAGCCAGCGTTTCGGTGTCACTGCAATTCACCGATCCAACCAAGGCGGTTACGACATATACCACCCGAGTCCTGGCTGGCACAGGAGTCGATTAACCATGGCCGCAGCGGGAAAATCCGCGATACAGCAAAATTCCAACCAGCGCAACGACGAATGGTCGAGAAAAACGAACCGCAGAAGGGAATTACGATGAAAGCGAAATCGCTAATCACCGCATTTGCACTAAGCCTAGCGCTATCCGCCGTCTCCGCTCACGGAGACGAAGTCTTCACCGTGACGCTGGACACCGCGCCGTTAACGACAACTCCGGACACCGCGGCTGGACCGTTTTCGTTAGCGTTCCAGCTTGCGCAAGGCGATCCCGCGAACCCGGTCAACAGCGCCACCATCACCGACTTCTCCTTCGGAGGCGGCAGCGCAGGGGCGTGCCCCGCAAACTGCACCACGTTCGGAAATGTCACTGGTGACGCCACTAGCTCCATCGGCCTCAGTACGAGTGATTCCTTCGAGGCCATCATTCAAGCGTTCACTCCGGGTACGCAGCTCTCTTTTCAGGTCGATCTCTCCACCAACCCCAACACGGGCGTTGCTCCCGACGATTTTGCTTTCTCTCTGCTGGACGCCAGCGGTTCGCCTATCCCCACGCAAGATCCTAGCGGCGCCGACACCTTTTTAACCGTAATGCTCAACTCCACGAGCCCGACGATCCAGACTTACGCTTCCGACTCCACCACCGGCACCGCGTCCGGAAACGTCTTCATTTCTCTCGACGCGCCCGCGATTGGAACGGCTACTCCTCCAACCACCACGCCCGAACCCGGTAGCTTCGTGTTGCTGGCAACTGCGCTGGCGCTACTCGGCGCAGCCACTCTCCGTGGCCCTGCGAGGTGCTAGCCTCGCTTAGCGCTTAGCAAATTGCCGGGCGCTAATTTCCTTTAATTTTCGTGGCCGTTTTGGGCCTGCTGGTGATACCTTACCTAGCAAAAGGGCTGCCCGTTCTAGCCTTCTCCCCAGCGAAGCGGACGTCCTGTAAACACTCCATTCCAAGAAAGAACGGTGCTCGGGAAAAATTGGTTTGCGTTTGGCGTCGCTGCGCGTGTGTCGCGGGCGAATATTTCTTGCAACGCATCCCGGAACCCGTTCGCCATGAGCTCACATGTTGCTAGGAGGTTTGCCGTGAAACTCCATCGAACCTGGAAAACCGCAGGGCTTGCTTTCATTGCCAGCTCGTTTTTTGTGGTTCCGCCGCTGTGCGCGCAAACCGTGACCGCCACCCTTACCGTCGGGGCAAACCCGGCAACCGTGGTGGTGAACCCCGTAACGAATCAGATTTACGTAGCCAACTTCAACGACAATACCGTGACCGTGATCGACGGCGCCTCCAACACCATCACCGCCACCGTGAACGTAGGCATGGGTCCCGCCGCCGAGGGCGTAAACACCGTAACCAACAAGATCTACGTAGCCAACATGACCGACAGCACCGTAACCGTGATCGATGGCGCAACAAATAACACCGCCAGCGTGAGCAATGGCAACGGCATCGGACCTTTTGCCCTGGCCGTGAACCCCGTAACCAACACGATCTACGTGGCCAACCAGATCAGCGGCAACGTCACAGTGATTGACGGTGCCAGCAACAACTTCAGCACCGTAGGCGCGGGAACCTTCCCGATTGATGTCGCACTCAATCCCGTCACCAACACCATCTACGTGGTCAACGGACACGGCGCCAACGTCACCGTCATTGACGGCGCCACCAACGCCACTACCACCGTCGCCACCGGGATGAACCCTGCCGGTGCGGTCGTCAACGTTGTGACCAACAAGATCTACGTGCCCAATTCCAACAGCAACACGGTCACGGTGATTGACGGCGCCACAAACAATACTGCGACGGTGAACACTGGGACGCAGCCCTTCATCTTGGGCGTCAACGTGGTGACCAACAAAATTTATGTCACGAACGTCGGCAGCAATAACGTCACCGTGATTGACGGGGTCACGAACAACACCGCTACGGTGGCCACCGGGACGTTTCCCGACGCAGTGGTCGTGGATACCGCATCGAACCAGATTTATGTCGGCAATTTCAACAGCAACAACGTCACCGTGATCGACGGTGCCACCAACAACACAACCACACTAGCCGTGGGAGCTGGCCCGGAAGGGATAGCGGTGAACCCCGTCACGGACAAGATCTACGTGGGCAATTCGACCGACAACACCGTAACGGTGATCGACGGTGCCACCAACGCACTTACCACGGTTTCCGTTGACGTCAACCCCGTAGCCCTGGCAGTAAACTCAACCACCAATCAGATTTACGTGGCCGAAATAAGCAACCAGAACGTAACGATAATCGACGGCGCTACGAACAATACGTCCACCGTGCCGGTTGCGGCATTTCCTGCTGCGGTGGCCGTGAACCAACTGACCAACAAGATTTACGTCGGCTATGACATGAATACCGGCCAACCCAACGCCGTAACGGTGATTGACGGCGCGACAAACTCGGTCACAAACATCCCTGACTCGACCGCTTTTGGCCCTCAGGCCGTGGCCGTAGACTCCGTCACAGATACTATCTACGTCACCAATGAAAGCAGTGAGACCGTTCAGGTGATTGACGGTGCCACCAACACCGTCACCGCGGACATCAGTACCGTCAACCCGGGGGACTCGCCCGTCGCCGTCGCCGTGAACACTGTGACCAACAAGATTTACGTGGCCAATAGCAACACCGATGGCAGCGGAAGCGTAATGGTGATCGATGGCGCTACCAATGCATTCACCACGGTGGTCGACCCGAACGCCACGGGGCCGCGGGCCGTGGCCGTGAACCAGGTCACCAATCAAATTTACGTAGCCAACCTATTTAGCAACAACGTAACGGTGATCGACGGTGCCACCAACAACACCACCACGGTAGCTGCCGGCTCGCAGCCCACCGCGGTGGCCGTCAACCAAATCACAAACAAGGTTTATGTGGCCAATCTCAACAGCGCCAACGTAACGGTGATTGATGGAGCCACCAACGCCACCACCACCGTACCGGCGGACACCGACCCGGTAGCTGTTGCGGTGAATCCCTCCACGAACAAGATCTATGTCGCCAATAGCCCTTCGGACGGCGGCGACGTCACAGTGATTGATGGGGCCACCAATACCACCGTCACGGTGAATGCCGGGCTGGGGCCGGTGGCCTTGGCGGCAAACCCGATCACCAATAACATCTATGTGGCCAACGAAGGCCTCGGCACCGTCACGGTAATCACCGAAGAGCAGGTACAGATAAATCCGCTCATCACGACAATCAGCCCTCTCACCGGCAACTCCACCACATCCGCCACACCCACTTTCGGCTTTACCGCGGTCAGCAGCTTCTCTCCCAATGCTCCCCCGGTGGATGGCCTGTACTTTCAGTTCGATACCTTGGACGGCACATGGATCGCCGCCACCCCGAGCGCTCTTACTCCCGGCTTCAGCGGCACCGCCCCGCCGCTCGGCGCGGGCACGCACATCATCTACGCCTACGCCACGGACGGCGAGGACGCCACCTCCGTAATGACCACATCGAACGGCGGCAGCAGCCCGTTGGTCGGTACGATCACTTCTTATGTATTCACCGTTACGGCTCAGGTCACTGGTCCGGCGGTTTCGCTGGCTCCCCCGAGCATCACCTTCGGTCTCGAGCCGGTTGGTTCGGCCAGCGGCGGGCAAACGGTGGTCGTGACCAACATCGGCACTGCGAATGTGGTCTTCCAGGCAGTCGGCCCGGCAGGCGGTGCCGACCCAGGAGATTTCGATACGCAAAACACCTGCAACGCCCAGGGCACCTTGATTCCCGGCGAAACCTGCGCGATTGTCGTGGCTTTCATTCCGACCGCCACCGGAACGCGAACCGCCACCATCCCGCTGATCGACAACGCGCCAGACTCGCCGCAGTCCGTCTCGCTAAGCGGTACTGGCACACTCGCTCCCGCAAACATCACCGCAACCAGTGGGACGCCGCAAAGCGTGAATGGCGGTAGTACCTTCGCGCCCTTAGTGGCCACCGTCACGGATGTAACCGGCGCTCCCGTGCCGGGCCTCGTGGTCACGTTCCTGGCTCCGTTGACCGGTGCGACTTGCACCTTCCCTGGCGGAGTCAACACTGCTACCGCCACCACCAACGCCACCGGCGTGGCCACCTCCGCAATCTGCACGGCCAACACTACGGCCGGAACCTACACGGTAAATGCCACCGTGTCTGGTCTGGACGCCGAGGCGCTTTTCTCGCTCACCAATAACGCCGCAGTCCCCGCCAATATCACCGCCACTAGCGGCACGCCGCAAAGCACCACTATCGGTACGCCGTTTGGTGCACCCTTCGTTGCCTCCGTAACGACCGCCGCGGGCGCTCCGGTCAGTGGTGCCTCCGTCACTTTCAGCACTCCGGACGCTAGCGGCGCCGATGGCACGTTCCCAGGAAACGCCCCGTCCGCCACCATCACCACTAATGCCAACGGTCTGGCCGCCTCGCCGATTCTCACCGCCAATAATTCCGCCGGCACCTACACCGTAACTGCCAGAGTGCTCGGCTTAAACGCCACCGCGAACTTCGCGCTCACCAACACCAATCCTGTTCCAACGCTAACTTCTATTTCGCCAAACACCGGTGCGGTCGGCCAAGACGTCACCATCACCTTAACCGGCAACAATTTAATTCAAGGCGCCGTCGTAAACTTCGGCGGCATCGCCAACACTGGCGGCGTAGTCTCCGAAAACACTCTTACCATCACCATTCCCGGTTCCGAACTCAGCGAAGCCGGCCCCGTCAACGTCACCGTCACCAATCCCGCTCCCACCGCCGGCCCTTCCGCCGCGCAAACCTTTACGATCACCGGCTCTAACGGCTCCTCCAACCTCATGATCAAC
>JBEKVU010000584.1:0-3252 GCA_049513775.1 Candidatus Acidiferrum sp. | reverse complement strand
CCGAGTTCCTCCATCTCTCGATTCACCGCGATCCGCAGCGCCAGAAACGTTTTTGTTGCGGGATGCAGTCTCTGCCTTCCCCATTGCTTTCGGGCCCCTGCCACAATCGTTGCCAAGTGCGCGGTATCGCGAATCGGTCGCGCGCGCACAATCATCTTGGCGATTCTTCTGGAATCATGCTCATCCGCTTCGTGGTAGAGCAGGTCGGCGATCTCATTCTCCGACCACTGATTCACAATTTCCTCGGCCGTCAGTTCATCGTTGACGGTATCCATGCGCATGTCCAAAGCCGCCGCTTCGCGAAAGGAAAACCCCCGCTCTGCGCGATCAAGCTGCATGCTCGAAACCCCCAAGTCGGCCAAGACCCCGTCCACCATTGGAATCCCCAACCCGTGCACGACCTCCGCAATCCTCGAGAACGCTGCGTGCACCAGCGTCACTTTCGTGGCGAAGCCAAGTAGGCGACTTTTCGCCAATTCCAACGCCTGTACGTCCCGGTCCAGGCTGATCAATCTTCCGCTTGTCAACTTTTGCGCTATGGCCGCCGTGTGTCCGCCCGCTCCGAGCGTGGCGTCTACGTAGTTTCCTTCCGGCCTGATCTCCAGCCATTTCAGCACCTCGTCGAGCAAAACCGGTGTATGGGGCGCATTACTGGTCACGAGTCCCTGACCGGTAGTGGCAAATCTTCAGATTCGCGTCCCTGTTTCCCCTCGCCACTGGCCACTCATCACGGGGCACTTCTTCGCCCCCCGCCGTCTGTACCTCGCGCTCCGGCAGCTCTCCCCTAGATCCCCAGATCTTCCAAAGTCTTCGCATCCTCATCAGTGAACGGCTCGTTCTTCAGCTCGTCCATCACCCGCGTATGGTTCATGACCTCGAGGTAATCCAGGTTTCCCAGCACATCCACGTCGCCCTTGGCCTGCGCCGCCTCGCGCAGGACCGCCGGAATCAGCAATCGCCCCTGGGCATCGAGCTCCACGGTCTGCCCAAAATAACTGGTACGCTTCAAAAATTTTCGCTTGGCCGCGTTCTGGCTGGACACCGCTGCCAACTTGTCTTCGATCTCCGCCCACACTTTCATCGGATAGATCCGCGCCGTCTCTCCCGTCGGGCTGGTGATATAAAACTGGCTGCCAAACTCGGTAAGCGAGTCGAGAAACAGCGCGGGGACTTTTAGTCTCCCCTTCTCGTCGACCTTCGCCGGACAGTTTCCCCGCAGCTTCATTGGCCCTTGCCCTGTTCGACCGGTAATCTATGGTCACAATCGCCATAAGGTCGCTACTGGTGCGCGCGCACACAAACAATCCAAAGAAAGGCTCTTGCGAAAACCTGTTTTGACGCTCAAAATGGCCCGGTATGCCCTATTTCTCAGCCCAAAACCGCGATTTCCTTGCCCGAAACCGCTCGGCCCTACTGCCATCTACGCCCATCTACCAGTTCCTACTGCCTACCACTGCACTCCACTTTGGACCACATAATAAGCCCCTTTCACCGCATGTCAATAACAAAATGCGTTTTTTCAAAAAATAGTTGTGGAATTTGTAGCCGCTACAATTTTCCGTTTTTTCCTACGACCCGTTGTGTTCTAAAATCGCACACGCCTCTATTTGTAGCGTGGCTCTTTTCCGCGACCGCCCTGATGGCTGGAGACCCGGATGCCACCTGGCGATCAGCCTTCGCAGCTCCCTCGCGACCTCGCACAGGTTTCCGCCGCACATCGAGTGCCCTGCCGAGAAAGCCCTCCGGATTCAATTGGCCTTTTTCCCCTTGGCCTCGGTCAGCCAGCGGTGCAAAACGTTCGTGCAGTAGTCCGGCATCTCTCGGAACTGCAGCCCCATCCCCTGCTTGGCCTCGAAAAACGCCACCGTCGCCTGTGTCTCCAAAGATTCCGTCTCGGTGTAAATCTCGATGAGCACGTTGGTTCCCTGTGGAAACGGGTTCATCATCTCGACGTAGCATCCGTGCAAGCTGAGGTCGCTGATTCGGGAAGAGGTCCGGGCATTTTCCCTTTCGTCGACGATTTCAGCCATGGCGATGAACGGAAATCTGGTTTCGCGACGTCGTTCGGTGCGCATTGGTGTTCCCCCTTGTGGACCTTCTAGGGGAAGGGTGCTCCCGATGCTACCCCCGTTGTGTGCCCGCGCCGCAGCAAAGCTCCCCGGCTGCCACCTAACGGTCACGGGTCACGACGCCCCCCTCGCGCACGAGCGAAGCCGTCCGCGGCACGTTTCGAGGTCAGCAGATATGTACCGGGCCTGCTCGCCTCCGGCATCCAACTGCCTGCGGCAGTCTGACTCGATCCCGCCTTATGCGCGCAGCGCAAATCAAATCCTTCGGTCCGCCCGAGGTGATCGAAATCGTCGATCTGCCCATCCCCGCGCCCGCCAGAGGCCAAGTCCTGGTCCGCGTCCAGGCCGCCGGCGTCGCCCCCTGGGACGCGCTCATCCGCAGCAACGCCAGCGTGACCGCCCCGCAGCTCCCCCTCGTCCTCGGCTCCGACCTCTCCGGCAACCGTCGTCTCCTCCCGCCCCGGACGAACTCATCGCCCGCCACCCCGACAAAAAAGTCCTCTTCTTCCTTGCCGCGGTCAGCACCTCCCGCCTAAACGATCTAACCTCGCTCTTTGACTCGGGCCAGCTCCACACTGAGGTAGGCGCCGTCCTGCCTTTAAACCAAGCCATGGAAGCTCACCAGATGCTGGCCGGACAAATCCCTCACCCCCGCGGCAAGATCGTCCTTACCATGGCCCCATCCGGGCCGTCGTAAGCTTCCAGGCTTCAGGCCGCGAAGCAGGACCCGCCACGGCCTTAGATCTCGGGACGCAGGTTGGGACGTAGCCTGAGCGAGCCGTCTGCGTCGAGCTTCTGGTGGCAAGCCCACCTTACCGGATAACGCATGCCCTTGACCTCCATCTCGGCCTTGAGCTTCAGTTCCTTCCAATCGGTGAGGTTCGGGAGCACGAACTGTGCCTGCCGAATCTTGCCCGGTAACGGATAACCCGCGTCGAGACAGCCGCTCCTGAGCACCTTTCCGTCCGGGGTCTCCACGGTGACGCGCAGCACACCCGGCACACCCGCGATGCCGTCATTTGCCAAGCCGACAATCAGCCCGAGGTAGCCATCTTGCTTGTAGCTCCAGATGAAGGACGGCCTCACACGATAGCCAATGCGGCGACTGATGCGCTCAAACGCCGCCGGATAAGCTTGGTAATAGCTCATCAGATTCTTGGCGTTGATCTGGTGAAAATTCCAA
>JBEKVU010000583.1:0-2542 GCA_049513775.1 Candidatus Acidiferrum sp. | reverse complement strand
TGTACTTCGATGGACTGGGCACGGTGACGGCGTACAACACGGTGACGGTGCGCAGCCGGGTGGATGGCGCAATTGTCAAAGTGAATTTTACGGAAGGGCAGTTCGTGCACGAAGGCGATGCTCTCGTGGAAATCGATCCGCGGCCGTATCAAGTGGCGCTCGAACAGGCGCAAGGGCAGTTGGCCAAAGATGAAGCGCAACTCAAAGACGTGCAGATCGACATGGAGCGCTACAAGCTGCTGTACAAGGAAGGGGTAATCCCGAAGCAGCAAGTGGATACGCAAGAAGCTTCGGTCGGGCAGTCCAAGGGATCGCTTGCGGCGGATCAAGCAGCGATTGACAGCGCGAAATTAAATATCACGTACTCGCACATCGTGGCGCCGATCAGCGGACGCGTGGGATTGCGGCTGGTGGATACCGGCAACATCGTGCACGCGACCGACACCACGGGCTTGGTGGTGATCACGCAACTGCAACCTATTTCTGTGATTTTCACGTTGCCGCAGGATCAGCTTCCGCAAGTGATGGCCAAGGTGCATTCCAACTCACAACTTTCCGTGGAAGCCTGGGACCGCGACGACACGCAGAGAATCACCAGCGGAAAACTGGCGACCATCGACAATCAGATCGATGTGACCACCGGTACGTACAAACTGAAAGCTATTTTCAGCAACGAGAACGATATTTTGTTTCCCAATCAATTCGTGAACGTGCATCTGCTGGTGGACACGAAGCGCAACGTGACGCTGGTGCCGGTAGCGGCGATTCAACGCGGACCGCAGGGAACGTATGTGTACACGTCGCAGGCGGGCAACGTGACGAAGATTCAAGCGGTGACCGTGGCGCAAACAACGGGCAATCTGGTGGCCATTACGTCGGGGCTGAAAGCTGGAGACAGCGTGGTGGTGGACGGGCAAGACAAGCTGCAAGAAGGAACGAGGCTCACTCCGACGGAAGCGCCGATGCCAGCGTTGAATGCGGCGGCTGCGAAACCCGCGACTGGCGCCGCGCCGCCGGCGACGACGAATCCGACAAACGCCGGGCAAACGGCCGGGAAAACCGCTGGACAAACCACCGGGCGCACGCCTAGCTCTGGAGCGAGCCAGCGATGAACTTGTCTCGGCCGTTTATTCTTCGGCCGGTGGCGACCACGCTGCTGATGGTTGCGATTCTGCTGGTGGGCTATGTGGCCTACCGGCAGTTGCCGGTTTCTGCGCTGCCGCAGGTCGATTACCCCACCATTCAGGTGCAGACGTTTTATCCGGGCGCGAGTCCGGATGTAACCGCGTCTTCGATCACCGCGCCGCTGGAGCGGCAATTCGGACAAATCCCCGGGCTGAATCAGATGACCTCGGTCAGCTCGTATGGCAGCTCGATTGTGACGCTGCAATTCGTGCTGGATTTGAATATTGATGTGGCGGAGCAGGAAGTGCAGGCGGCCATCAATGGCGCGTCTAACTTTTTGCCGACCGGTCTGCCGAACCCGCCGATCTACAGCAAGATCAATCCCGCGGACGCGCCGATATTGACGCTGGCGCTTTCTTCGACTTCGTTGCCGCTATCCAAAGTGGAGGATCTGGCGGATACGAATCTGGCGCAGAAGATTTCGCAGCTCAGCGGCGTTGGGCTTGTGAGCATCAGCGGTGGGCAGCGACCCGCGGTGCGGGTGCAAGCGAATCCCACGGCGCTGGCGTCTTACGGATTGAGTTTGGAAGATTTGCGCACGGCGCTCAGCAACGCCAACGTCGATCAGGCGAAGGGCACGTTTGACGGCAGTCATCAGGCGTACACAATTGGCGCCAACGACCAACTGATTTCGAGCGCCAGCTACGCGCCGGTGATTATTGCTTATCGCAACGGCGCGCCGGTGCGATTGAGCGATGTGGCCAAAGTGTTTGACGGCGCGGAGAATGCCCAGCAAGCCGCGTGGGCCAACAAAAAGCCATCGGTGATTTTGAATATTCAGCGGCAGCCGGGCGCGAACATCATCGCCGTAGTGGACCGCGTGAAGCGGATTTTGCCGCAATTGCAGACGGCGCTGCCGGCCGCGGTGAGCGTGGAGATTTTGACGGATCGCACGTCGACGATTCGCGCATCGGTGGCGGATGTGCAGTTTTCGCTGATGCTGACCATTGCGCTGGTGGTGATGGTGATCTTTTTATTTTTGCGCAGCGTGCGCGCCACGATTATTCCGGCGCTGGCCGTGCCGCTGTCCATCGTGGGCACGTTCGCGGTGATGTATCTGCTCGGGTTCAGCTTGAACAATTTGACGTTGATGGCGCTGACGATTTCCACGGGCTTTGTGGTGGACGATGCCATCGTGATGGTGGAAAACATCAGCCGTTTTTTGGAAGAAGGCTTGAGTCCGCTGCAGGCGTCGCTGAAAGGCGCAGAGCAGATTGGCTTCACGATTTTGTCGCTGACCGTGTCGCTGATCGCGGTGCTGATTCCGCTGCTGTTTATGCCGGACATTGTGGGGCGGCTGTTCCGGGAGTTTGCCATTACGCTGGCGGTGACGATTTTGGTTTCGGCATTTGTTTCG
>JBEKVU010000582.1:0-6447 GCA_049513775.1 Candidatus Acidiferrum sp. | reverse complement strand
ATTGGACCGGGCAATCGGTTTGGCTACCGGCTTGAAGAGAATACTGCCTCTCGGTCCTGTGTAGCAGGTCCACGGCCGACTTGACGATCCGTTGAGGATACTTTGTTTTCGGCTGTTGGAAAGTATACCCAGCAGTTTCGCCAGTGTGGTCTGGTTGATAGGCCGCCCCAGGTCAAACTCATCTTGGATAATTACCCCGGCTCTGCGGATGAGCTCCGCATCATGTCGGGGGCCAGAATTTTCTTGAGCCGCATCGGAAGCTCGCGAGCCAAGGGCGTTTTCGACGAGCCTATAGGTGTAGGGTCCGATGCCAAGTTGACCAAAATTCATCGTCCAACGCATCTTGTAGCCCTGGCAGCACCGAAAGCGTTCTTCGGAGAGCACAACATCCCCGGCCTCTTTTTCAACGATGAAGGCCATGTCTGTGGAGGCCGCAATCGACGTCGAGCCGCGTCCGCCGATACCTTGGCGAGCCTGATGATGAAGAATAATTACGCCCGCGCATGCCCGAGCCAGCTTTCGAGCCAGGCCCATTATCAACATCATCTCGCCGCTATCGTTCTCGTTGGCGCCGTTCAAGTAACTCGACAACGAGTCAAAAATAAAAACCACGTCATCGCGACCGGCGCATTCAAGAAGGCGTCCGTCATCAAACGAAGCGGGCGGTGGACTGTCAGGGCTCCAGTCGCCCCACACCCTGAAATTGTCCAAGGACAACAAACCGAGAGCCGCGCTTCGCTTCCGAACCTCACTCTGGGGATTTTCGCGATCGATATAAACCACGTTCACAGGCCTGCCTGCGGCTTTACGGTTCATGAATGCGGAATTGGTAGTGATGGATTTTGCCAGCAGCAAGGCCGTCATCGATTTCATGCTACCTGGCTTGCCAGAAAATAAGTGGAGGCCGTGCTCAAGAATTACTTCGTCAACGATCCAAGTTAGCGGCTCAGTGGATAGCTCGCAGGCTCTGGGCACATTTTCCATGATCCAGGATTTTTTGGTTTTATCATCCAGTCGCAGTAGCAGCGAGTCGTATATGGCCGGGTCTGCGTAAACTCCGCCGAGCTTGGCCAGGTTGAGGCTTGCAGCGGGCTTGTAGCGACACACGCTGTGGGCTATCTTCCGGCACATTTCCCGGTAATCGGAGCCATAGTTTACGGCCCGCTTTTCGCAAACTTCCGCGATCGCGCGGTCGATGGCTTCTTCCTCTAGGCCGTAGGCGCGTAGCTTTCCTGCGATGGCAGTGAGCGTAACATCATGCATGCCGAAAGGAATGAGGTCTTCGCTGGACACAAGCTGCGAGACCAAAGCGGTGCCCGAGCTTTTCTGTCTCTTCCGTTCAACCAGAAACTTCACGAGGTCCGGATCAGCTTCAGCGATTGGCACGTCGTTGGTGATGAGGTAGGGCTTTCCAGTTGCGGGGTGTATGCTCAACGCCGAGACGCAATACTCATTGTTGGCGCGGACCGAATACCCTGGATCATCTTCTCCGGCTTGCTGGCCGATGTTCCCCATGCCAATAGAGCCCGCGGTGTGCGCGTAATACCGGTGCTCGCCTTTGCTTGATGAAACAGTGAAGGTGGGAGTCAATTTTTTGCCGGTGGCGCGCTCGTAGTCTTGGGCCATTGCGGGTCCATCGATGTCCAGCACCCACACGCCGCCGAGTTCAGCTTTTCCGACGTACCCGCAGTTTGCGTCAGGCGTTTCCGCGTTCCATCGGGCCAGCACTTGAGGGTCGGTCGTGGCCTTTTCTTGCCAGGCTTGGTCCATCGGCATTTTTGACGAAGGCAGCAAGCGAATGCAGGGAATGTTACGCTGGGCGCCGGCTTTGGTGCGCTCAAAAAAATCGACTGACATCAACGCACCTCCGCGGGCAGTACAACGGCGTTGAGCGCAGATGGCAGGTAGCCTAATTTTTTCGGTGGATAGGGCGCGATTTCAAAGTGAACAATCGCACCAATAGGTGGGTGGGCCAGTCCGGCCGCAATATTTGAGACGTGCAGCCAGTATCGTTGCACTGGCGCTACTGAGGTCTGTTCAAAAATGATGCCAAAGCCTTTTCTCTCATTCCAACTTCGGAGCACACCAATTTTCTTCTCGTTGTTGAAATCATTCGTCATATAAGCCTTTCGACAGAAATGCAAAAGGGCGACCGCTTGGTCGCCCCGTAGGTTGGATTTTGGGTTGTTTGGCTGGTGGAGTTTTGGTTTTACTTTTTGATTACTTTCTAACAGCCAAAGCGATCTTCTTCAGGACCTCGATCAGTTCCTCCTGACGACGGGTCTGGGTTCTGACGGCGAACTCATACGTGCCGGCGATCAAGTCGACGGCCTTAGCCTGAAGCTCAAGAGCCTTGACCCGGCGCTCTTGCAAGTCTGTGAGCCTTTTTCTTAGTTCCTCGGACATGGGGATTCTCCTTGAGATGGTTTTTCATTCGTGTCTCTTCTCGGAAGAATCCCTTCCGGTCGGTGCTGGCCGTAGGTCTTGAATTCTGACTACTGACCGTCTTGCTGCCACCGCCATTGCAAACTTTTTAGGCCCCGAGGCCAATCCTGATCGCCAGGCGGTTCTCGCGCTTCGCGGCCAGGAGTTGCCGGATGGCCGTGGTGTTGCGCCACGAGACCGGTACCGGGCTCAGCGATTCCACAAGCTCGTTCAATTCCGCAAGCAGCTTCAGTAAGCGCTGGGCTTGCGGTGTGTCAAGGTCGCGGACGCCACGGAGGGCCGCAGACAACCGGCTCGGCGAAATCAAGCCATCGAGCGCGGTGAGGTGATCGGCGGTCAAACCCAAAGACTTCATGGCTGCGAGAATTTGATTTTCGTGCGAGAAGGTTGCTCTCATGATTGGCTCCGTAAAAAATTTCACTGCGTTTTGATCAGATACAAAAAATAAACCGTCGTCTTTTGGGACAACGGTTGGCCCTACAAGATCGAATTGAGACGAGTTAGGGATTTAGTCCCCTACTATTACTGGCGAAAGGAGTCGTTGAGCCCCAAATCAAGCGCCGAAACGATGCTAAGTGATTGCAATAAAAGAACTTATAATATTTAATCACTTTGCGAAAACAGGATGTTTCGGCTGTCTTCGGCGGGGAATTTTCCAGCGACGAAATTGGAATCTCATCCGGCTTTGACTGGCTTACGCGGGCAAAAATCACCGAGCCATTGTAAGTTATTGATAATAAAACACTGAAAATAGTTCATACTTCTCGAAAGCATCGCAATTACACTGGCAGCGTCGGGATCCTGGCGAGCCCATTCGAACACTTGATGCGGCTGGCCTCGGGGCGGCCCTGTCCGGGGTTGGTGTTCCGCCGACCAAAGCGGGTGGCGTGTCACCCGCTACCCCGTTCATTCCTGCGAGCTTCCCGGCAACTCCTTTTTTCCACCTTTTTGGTTAAGTACTGGGTCGTTATAAGCTTACCAAGCTTCCCGCTCCTCCCTCAAAGCTTGATGAGCCGGGAAGGTCGCCGGGAAGGACGGAAATATCGACCTTCCCAACCTTCCCAGATGCCTTTTCTTAGAAATCGGGAACCTTGGGAAGGTTAACAAAATACGGAACTTATCACTCCCTATTGGCCGTTTTGGGGAAGGCCAAAATTCGCGTGCCGGGAAGGTCGAAAAAAGGCCAAATCCCCGTTATTCCCAAGCTTCCCACACACTATGAAATAGTGTGGGAGCTGGGAAGGATGGGATGTGAATAACTAAAAGACCCACCTCGGATTCAAAAAGGGTCACGCGTGGACGGTGCTCACTACATGAACGGAGCTGGCGTACGACGCTACGCTGATCTCGTCATGACCATTCCATTCACTGGCCTGCTTTGCTGATCGTCGCCGTCGCGGTCCTCGCCGCCACCCACGTCACGCTCGCCGCTACGTGGAGCTATCGACGTGAGTCCCCGTCGCGGCGAATCGCTGTGTGCTGCCTGCGGCTACGATGGGATTACCGGCGTGACCGCGGATGGACACGAGCGTTGCCGCCGTTACCGTCAGCGTGGTGCACAGCAAGCGATCTCTCAATATAGAGGCCGCTACAGCGTTGCTGCCCGGCCAAGCCAGGCAATACGCCTCCCTGGCCCGAAAGCCCCGTGGCGGCTATCTAATTGATTCGTGAAGGGTTCTAGGCCGCCACCCTAGCCGCGGTTTCGTGAAGTGACGCGCATGTTGAACATTCTCAGCCATTTAGTTCCTGGTTATTGAATCGGTTAGGTGACCGGTACCGGCGCTCGGAAAAGTCGAAGGTCCTGGCCGGGTGGCGACGTCGTACCTCCCCTGCACTAATCCAATTACAATCAACAAGATACGACGAACACACGGCAAGGCCATCCGCAGACAGCCCGATCCTACGCTCGGCGACACGTACCAGAAAACCCATCAGGCCGCGAATCTGGTTCAAGTTGCGCATTTCCTTGGGCTTGGGCCTTGGCAGGCCGGGTTTTGAGGGAGGCGATTCACGCGGCATTTTGGACGTGTTCAGCGAAAAATCGCAGTAAGTCGTTTGTTTACTATAACTCACATGGCCTATATAAGGCGATGTGGTCCAAAAATACCGGCGAACGAGCCGAATGCCGAAGTACTGAATCACACAAAGAAGAGGCCAGTGCCGGGCGGTCGCGAAATGTGCAGCTAGCTCTCGAAACGCGGGTTGCGATCTCCGACAGCGTCAGTCGAATAGCTCCAGGGCACTCGGCCGGCACGCCCTGCTCCGTCTTCACTCAGTCGAGACCTCCAGAACAAGTTTATTCGTACCCACGTCAAAACTCAGGCTGACCCGGCTTAGTGTGAAACAATTTGTACTTCGGTTGGGAAGAGCTTCTCGGTCGCCCACGATTACCCAATGTTCGTTACAGTCCAGCACAAAGGTCCTCATGGATGAGGCTATCCTGCCGACTCTGTGATGGACATCCGGTGGCTGCAAGATATTCACGATAACGATTTGGTCTTTCCACTTCAGAATCTCAGCCACCTTTCCTGATCTTTCTGCTATGAACCGTCGAAGATTGTCCTCGGACGCGTCTACGGTTTCCGTGCCCTTGCGAATCCACGAGTGCGCCGCGAAGTGTGGCTTGTTCCGACTTCCGTAGATGACGGCGGCTATGAAAGGCCTGCCGTCTTTCTCAAGTGCCAGCACAGTTGGCAAAATGGCCGGAAAGACATTGCTCAGTTCGCCTGAGACTATCTTCAACTTCTCTTCTATGTTGACGGGCCGGTCCTCAACCTGACCGTTATCCCGGACGCCGACGAACAGCACGCCCGGCTGGTCAGCAGCAAGTGAGTTGCTGAAGGCACAACCAGCTTTCGCGAAGTCCCGAAAATCCGACCACGTTTTGCGCTCCACA
Source organism: Candidatus Acidiferrum sp. (assembly GCA_049513775.1). GTDB lineage: Bacteria > Acidobacteriota > Terriglobia > Acidiferrales > UBA7541 > Acidiferrum. The sequence goes on along the minus strand of JBEKVU010000582.1, from coordinate 1,106 downwards.
ACAGCGTCTTCGGTGTTGGTGAGCATCTGCAATAGCTGTTGATCGGTGAACATGCCGGAAGTCCTAACACGCTTCTAAATGGCCGCCACGCCCGGTACGATACTACGCCTTTTGCACTGTTTTCCGTCCCGATGCACAGCCGCTTCCCGTTGACGCGAGTCGGCGTTGCGCGCACAATTCTCATGAAGTCAGATCGAAGGCTGCTGTGGACGTGATAGGGCCGTGCTCGCGGAGAATATAACAATCACGAACGTAAGGTGCTGGACGACACGGCCCAGATCATCGCGATCTCTCCAGAGGCAGACAACGAGATTCGGAAACTACGCGGCTTGCTTGAGACAAAGAAAAAGAAGTAGCAACAATCACAGCCACCGGTTGCACTCCACCACGCCGCGAATATCCGCCTCAACAAACTGTTTTGCGTCTTCGGCCTTTCTACGTCCTTCTCGGACCTCAGCTAGCCACCAGTAGGCATCGTTTATCAGTGCTCTTCGCAGTTCGCGAGTCTGTGCCGCTAAAATATTCATTTTCGTCACCCCTGACGAATGCTAGCACTCCACGAAGAAGAACTGTCAAGCCCCATTTCAGTTATCTGGAGGAAGCGGACGGCTGCCGGGGCGGCACGTGGCCGAGATTCTACTGAGAGCCGTTGGAGGGGACCTGCGGCGCGGGCAATTTCACAAACGCGTGTTTGTCGGATTCTATTCCGCCGGACACGAGCAAGGAATAATGCCGGTTCGGAGGAACATCGAACGCGATATCAGCGCGTTTCGACACACCCGGATTTAATTTCTCGAACACTGAGAAAAACCCCTGGCTCATCGCGCCCGCTGAACTCTCGTCATACGTCCGGCCTTCTTCGTCAACGAGTTGGAATACCGGTATCGTGCTGGCGCTCATGTCCTCGTTGCGTACCTCGATGTTGATTACGAGAAAGGCCGCGTTGGCGCGTTCTGCGGATTCAGGACTAAAGCCGCCAAGTATCGGCGTCCAGTACGTGTCGTGACAGAGGTACGACCAGTAGCCGATAGAAAATGGTTGGTGCATTTCGTAAGACGGAGGCGAGGGTGGATCGGCTGGGCCCGGTGTTGGTGGGATTGCTGTGG
>JBEKVU010000581.1:0-2617 GCA_049513775.1 Candidatus Acidiferrum sp. | reverse complement strand
AGTGCCGGCAGCCTTGGGACTGAACTCTAAATCGAGCTTGACGCTTTGCTCGCTCGCGAGACGTACGGGCGCGGCGCTGCCGACGATCGAGAAACCCGCGCCGCTCAGCTGCACCTTGGAGATCGTGACTTCGACATTTCCCGTGTTGGTCACCGTCACGGTTTCCGAGGCAGATTTGCCGGAACTTACCGAACCGAAGTTCACGCTCGTCGCCCCCACGGAAAGTTTGGGGTCGGCGGCGGCCACATCACCGCTCACCGGCAGGGTGGTATCGAGCGAAGCGGTTTGACTCACGATGGCGAGCGATCCGGAATAGTTGCCGGAAGTCTTGGGCACGAGCTCCACGCTGAACGTCGCGCTTGTTCCCGGATTGAGCAGTGTGGAACCCGAAAAGCCGTTGACGCTCAAACCCACCCCCCTAGCGACGAATCCCGTTACCGTCATGGCCGTTCCGCCGGTATTGGCAAGTTTGAGGGACTGCGAATTTTGCACGCCAACAATGGCCGAATCGAAGTGAATGGCGGCAGGGGTAAGTTCTAGGTGCGCCGGAGCGGCTGCCCCCGGCCGCGAATCGGCGACCGCGTTGCCCTTGAAGTTGTCGAGAGGCATGCTGGTACAACCGACGAGAAGCGGCGAAAGCGCTGACGCGCATAGCAGCGCCAAAAGCCAGGGTTGCCGCGCGGCAGTTTTTTTTGCTTGTTGCACACCACGGAATAAATCAATTCGCATCAAGCAGAACTCCGTTGTTTTGATTACCGGGCGGAGTCAGCTTAAGAGTTCTCGGATTGACAAAGATAGTGTTGAGGAGTCCAAAAGAGGGACAGGAACAGAACCTGTACCGTAGGGCATGGTACAACCAGACACAGGACTCGAACCAAGCTTAAGACCCCGCGAGGCGCCGGAGAACGAACTCAGGGGACGGTCGCCGCAAGACAGCGGCAGGTCCGTCCCCCGAGCAGTACGCGTTGCGGGTTCTTTAGGGGCCTACGGGATGATGGCCTGCGCTTCGTTCGAGTAGGCGCTTTCGTTGCCGCTGCTGTCGACGGCGGTGGTCACGTAATAGTAGGTGACGCCAGGTTGCACGGAGGTGTCAGAGAACGCGTCCGGTCCAACCAGCGAGCCGTTGACGAGGACGTATCCGCTGCCGCTGGTCGTTGTGCGGTAGACGTTGTAGCCGGCGATCGAGGAGTCGCTATCTGTCCAGGTCAGCTGCACGCTGTGCTGGGTCTGCTGTGCGACGCCCGTGCCCGAGAGGGCGATTGCCGCCGGGGACCCCGTGGCATTGCTCACGATCGTCACGCTGCCGCTGTCAGTTTCCGCACCGGACGGGCTGTACTGCACCCCGAAAGAGTCCATCTGGCCCGCCGAGAGCGTCACTGGCACGCCCGCGCCGGTCAGCGAGAAGTTCGTACCGCTGATGCTGATCTGCGAGACGGTTACGCTGGCGTTGCCGGTATTCGTCAAGGACACGAGCTGTGAGGCGCTGCTGCCGGCGTTGACGCTGCCGAAGCTGAGGCTGCTCGAGCTGATGAGCAGGGTCTTTGAAGCCGCAACGCTCGTCGCGCTCAGCGACAGGTTCGCCGGAGAGTTTGCTGCGTTGCTGACGAGCGAGAGCGTGCCGCTGACCGTGCCCGCCGATTGCGTGGTGAATTGCACGTTGAAGGTGCTGTTCTGCCCGGCCGCGACGGTCAGAGGCAGGGAGAGTCCGGTGGTGCTGAACCCCGCTCCGCTGATGTTCGCCTGAGTAATCGTCAAGCTGCTGTTGCCGCTGTTCCTGATCTGTATGGACTGCGAGTTGGTTGATCCCGCGACCACGCTGGAGAAGCTGACGCTTCCCGGATTGGCCGCCAGGGTGGCTTGTGCGCCGGAACCCGTCAAACTCACCGTGCTGGTCTGGCCCTGCGTGTCGAGCACGGAGACCGAACCGCTGAGAGAGGTCGCCGCCGCCGGACTGTACTTGAGGCTTAGCGTGGCGCTCCCGGAAGGTGCCAGCACCAGCGGGGTGCTGATGCCGCTCGCGGTGACGTTCGCTCCGCTCACGCCAATCTGCGTAATCGAGGTGCTGGTATTGCCCGTGTTGGTGATGGTGACACTCTGGTTTGCGGAGCTGCCCACGTTCACGCTGCCGAAGGCAATTGCCGCGGGGCTGACGGAAAGAGTGGTCGTCGATGCAAGACCGGAACCGCTGAGCGCAACGCTGGTGGTCTGGCCTTGCGCGTCCAGGATGGAGACCGAACCGCTTAAGGAACCTGCCGCTGCCGGGCTGTACACGAGATTCAGAGTGGCGGTCTGGGAAGGCCCCAGGGCCAGCGGGGTGCTGATGCCGCTCGCGACGACGTTCGCTCCGCTTACCCCAATCTGCGTGATGGTCGAGGTGCTGTTGCCCGTGTTGGTGATGATGACGCTATGGCTTGCGGACTTGCCGGCGATGACGCTGCCGAAAGCTACCGATGTCGGGCTGGCCGAGAGCGTGGTCGTCGATGCGAAACCGGAACCGCTGAGCGCGACGCTGGTCGTCTGGCCTTGCGCGTTCAGGATGGAGACCGAGCCGCTTAAAGAACCTGCCGCTGCCGGGCTGTACTGCAGGCTAAGTGTGATGCTCTGGGAAGGTGCGAGG
>JBEKVU010000580.1:0-2795 GCA_049513775.1 Candidatus Acidiferrum sp. | reverse complement strand
GCAGAAGGATTTCTGATGCGCCAGAATGCGAACGTGGTTCGTGAGCCACTTTAGCGTCCCGCAACGTGGCGCGGTGCTTGATACAATTTCCTGAATCTATGCGGGACGGCAACAGCAGAACGCGAGCCTGAAAAACTCAACCCTGCAGCCGTCGCCGGGCACCCTGCGGTGCCCGGCGACGGCTTCTCCAGAGTCGCGCTAGAACGTGAACTTGGCCGCGAGCTGCAAGATGCGCTGCAAGGGAGCATTAACGGTGTTACTCCCAGTGTTTATGATTTGACCGAACTCAGGGGATGCAATGCTGGTAATCGGATCGGCAAACTCCGCGTGGTTGAACACGTTAAACGCGTCCACTCGGATTTCCAAGTGGAGCCGTTCGGTGATCGGGGTGGTTTTCACCAACGACATGTCCAGATTCGTGCNNNNTCCATAGGTCAACAAAGACGGATTAGCGATAACTTCGCTGGTCGATGGGAAAAGGGTAGCCGATGGAATGCACGTATTCGCTTGACCCGGCGTAGTGGTCGAGCCAACGGGGCACTGCTCGGAGGTGAACGCAGCCGGGTTAAAGTAGAAATTACCCGTATTGGTTCCCGAGAGATCGCCAGTCAACGTCTGGACCAAACGTGGGTTGAAGGTCGTCAGTGGTTGCCCTGTTAGGTTGGCATGCGGCGATACCAAGTCGCCGGCTCCGGTAACGCCCGGATTCGTAAATCCACCCGAAGAGTCGACGTCACCATTGATCGTCAGTGGAAATCCAGTCCGCCACGAGAAGATCGGATAGACGCTCCAACCTTTGGTCAGACGTTTCGGCCCTGAACTCCACAACCGATCGAAGGGCAGATCCCAACCACCGCTGAACGTGATTCGATGCTTTACGTCGAAATCCGATGAGCCGCGATACAACTGCGGATCAAACGTAGGGACTGCCGAGCTGTTGTTCCTGAACCCGGAAGCATCGTCGATCGAATGCGCAAAAGTATAGCCGAACGTGAAGTACGTCTGTCCAATGAACCGGGCATCTGTCAACCGCCTCGTGACGCTGGCGGTAAAACCGTTGTAGGAAGCGTTCGCAACGTTCTGGAACTCCGGCAAATTGCTGTAGGTGCAATTGAAGGAATCACCGCCATCGCTTACCGGACAGGTACTATTTCCCGGCAGGAGGTTGAGGATGCGATTTTGCGTGCCGGGAATAAACGGATTGATATCCACCAGCGAAGTTAGTCCATGGGAGCTACTCCCCAGATAGCTGAGCTCAATCGAGGTATTCAGTGCGATCTGTCGCTCGAGGCTCAAACTGTACTGGTAGATGTAGGGAGTCTTCAGATGGGGATCGTCTAGGAAGATCGATGTACTGCCAAAGGGCGTCAACCCCGCATCAAAGAAATTGACATTGTGATTGACCGGACCTGAGGGAAAAGGGTTGACGGCGCCCGTACTCCCGTAGGGATCGGCTAGATAAGGAACGTCCGAAGTCGGATTGGCCGTCAGCGGCGAAAAATTTGCAAAACCGGCCGCAAAGAACGGGGGCTGGCCGTTATCTTGAAAGTTATCCTCAGCTTTTAGGATGTCGTAGAAAATACCGAAGCCTCCGCGGATGCTGGTCTTGGAATCGCCCTTCGGATCCCAGGCAAAACCGATGCGCGGCGCCCAGTTATTGCGGTCCGGAAAATTCACGCCTCGCGGTGCATCGGCATCGCCGGGAAAGACCAGCCCTGACGGTGCATTGGGAAATACCGTCGACTCGGCGTGCCCGGGGATCACATTGAACGTGTCTCCGTGCGTGTCCAACTTCGGCGTGGAATATTCGTACCGCACGCCGAGCGTTAGCACGAGTTTCTTGTTCACGCGCCATTCGTCTTGCGCAAATCCGGAATAAAACTTGCTTCGGGCGTCGGTCCGGGCGTTCGGCCCCTGCTGGAAGAACTCCGGGATTCCGAAGAGAAAATCGGCAAAGTCGTTTCCCGAACCGATACCCCCATTGCCCACAAACGTGAATATTCCGGGACCAATGAAATCGAAGGCCGTGTTGAACTGATAGGCGGACAATCCCCCGCCAAATTTCCAAGTGTGCCGGCCGCGGGTCCAGGTAAGAACATCCGCATAAGCGAAGGTGTTGTTGATCAGTAAACTGGGTCCATCAACGCTGTTGCCGAGGAACGTTCCTTCATCATTAAAAAAGAGGGCCGCAGCACCTGTTTCTAAATCGGGTGTAATCCCAACCTCACCCACGGCCGCGTGCGTCGGCAGCGTTTCGGCAGGCTGGAATTGTAGAATGTGCTGCCGCTGCACCGTGACGCGGAATTCGTTCAGGACGTTGGGGGAAAAGGTGCGTGTATAAGCGAAGTTGGAGTAGTAGTTGTCCGTAGAGGTAGTAGACGCGTAGCCCAGTAAGCTCGACCCGGTGGGGTCGAACGGAACTAGCGTAGGATTTCGATCGCCGCCCAGCGTAACCGAAAGCCTGTCCTTCGGCGTAAGGTTAAAGTCGAACTTCAACGTGAGCTGATTGTCGTTACTCGTGGCGGGCGCCTGGACATTGAGAACTCCCGTGGGCGAACTGGGGATGAGCCCAGCGGCAATATATTTCTGCGCTACCGCATTGATCTTCGTGGGATCGACAACCGCGCAGCTCGCCAGCGTTGCATTGGATTGAAAGAACGGATTCGCCTGTAAGAAAGCCGCTACGTTAGGATCCGCGTTTGGACAAGTACCGCTCGCCGGATTAGAACCGGCGCCTGAGAAATTGCCCTGTAGCTGGGCGGGAGTGAACACAACGTTCCCGGTTGACGATTGGG
>JBEKVU010000579.1:0-2973 GCA_049513775.1 Candidatus Acidiferrum sp. | reverse complement strand
AAGGCTCCGCGATATTGTCCGGTTTCTGCGCGGCAGAGTCATGATAAGAATACCTTGAAAACAGTCGGCGAAATCGCTCCTAACTTGAAATCATCCGTGCATTACTCTTCGTACGAAAGAGTAGGTACCACCAGAGTTCTTCCAGGCATGGGAGGCCGAACCCGCGCTGGTAGCAAATAAATGACGGAGTGCTCGAGAATCCGCCGGCAAATCCAGCCGCGCAGAATCATCTCGTAAAAGGACAGGCGACCGTCGTACGTACCGGAACGCTCGGTCCCATCCACCAAACGTGCCGCGCATTCGGCGTACTATGGCGGACGGCGCTGGTCTGGTTAAGTGGTGCGTTGCCTCGGTCCCCTAGTAATAGTGGCGAACAAGAACCCGAAGGTAATATAACCGAGAAACACGATGAGCAAGCCAAAACCGTGCAGGCCGATTTGTTCGCCGCAGTTGCTAGGCAGTTGGACCTACAGAGAAGGTTCGCCGATAAATTGTATGCGAACGCTTTTGCGTCGCTGCAGGGAACTCGCATGCAGGGCGGTTTTTGTTCGCCAGCCCGCGTAATCTACCTGCCCTAGTTTTGCATCCCCCGAGACAGGTACTATCTTGAGTCCGCCGGCATCCTTTAGAGTAGCTGTGTTGTTCCGGCTTTTGGCGATTTCACTTGCAGAGTTGGGAGATAGAAGGCTTATCTGTGCGCAGGCGATTCTTCGTACAACAATTTGACGGCTTGAACGCGGTGATGGAGGGCGAGGCGGCCCACCATCTGGGTCGCGTGCTGCGCGCGCAGGAGGGGCAGCAGTACGAGCTGAGCGATGGCGAGCGCGTGTTTCTTGCACGCATCGAGCGGGCCAGCCGCGACCGCATCGATTTTGCGCTGGAACACGAGATTCCGGCGCACAAACCGAGTCTTGACATGACGCTATTACTCTCCATCGTGAAATTTGACGCGTTTGAGTGGGCCCTCGAGAAGGCCACAGAACTGGGCGTCGCCACCATCGTTCCGCTGGCTGCGGGGCGGAGCGAGAAAGGATTGCTGGCGGCTGCTGGGAAGCGTGCTGAACGCTGGCGCAAAATTCTGCTGGAGGCTTCCCAGCAATCGCGGCGGGTCGACGTGCCGGTTCTCGCCCCGGTGGTCAAGCCGGAGCAGGCTTTGGCGGAGAATTCGCGGGGCGTACGGCTGCTCTTGTCCGAGCAGCCGGCGGCGGCCGCGCTGCGGGCCGTCCTGGCGGGCAAGAAGTCGGACAGCGCAGTTTTGGCGATCGGTCCGGAAGGCGGCTGGACCGAAGCGGAATTCGCCACCGCCCGCGGGGCGGGGTTCGCGGAAGCTTCTCTTGGCAAGCTGATTCTGCGGACGGAAACGGCGGTGATTGCGGCTTTGGCCTCAATAAACTTGGCTTTAATCCACCACCGGCTATGCTGAAACAGGGGGTGGCACCACATTTTTCGGCGCTGCCCACCATCCTGGACGGCCTATAGGCAACGAAAGTCCCAAACTGGCGAATCCTACTGAAGGGCTGCAAACCATTGCCGCCGCAGCTCCTGCACGCTGTAAAACACAAAACGAATCTGGCGCACGCCGCAACGAGCATGCTATAAATACGAGGCCGCCCAATGAACAGTACCAATGAGAAGCAACTCGCGGGAAGCCCGGTGCAGGAGCCCTCTTCCTCGTCTGTGGCATGCTCTTGCGGCGGCGAGGCCGTTAACACGGAGCCGGCCGCGTTGCGCACGCCCGAAGCGCACAATTCCCATAATTCCAATTCGCTGCGCAACGAGGTGCGCGTTTGGACCCGGGACCTCTTAATCGCCATCGGCTTGGCGCTGGTCATCATCGTGTTCCTGTATCAACCCGTAAAGGTTGAGGGGACCAGTATGGCGCCGCTGCTGTCCGATCAAGAGCGCATCTTCATAAATAAGTTCGTGTACCGTTTCAGTGCTATCGAGCGTGGGGACGTGGTGGTCTTCTGGTATCCTCTAGACCGTTCGAAGTCTTTTATCAAGCGGGTGATCGGCCTGCCCGGGGACACATTGGAAATGCGTCAGGGCACGCTGTGGGTGAATGGGGTTGTAGTTCCAGAACCCTATGTGCCCCTGCGCTACGAGGATTTCAGCAATTTTGGCCCGGTGACGGTGCCGAAAGACAGCTATTTTGTGATGGGCGATCACCGCATCAGTTCGAACGATTCGCGAGTTTTCGGGGCGGTGGAGAATAAGTTTATCTACGGGCGCGCGGTCTTCGCCTACTGGCCGGTGGACCATTTCGGTTCGTTGGCGATTACGGACGCGCAATCCAAATGACCCAACGTAAAATGGAAAAGCTTAGAATGTCCTGGAACGGAGGCTACGCTGAACGAAGTTCAACACCGACCTGCGATTCTTGCGCTCGAGGACGGGCGCGTATTTAACGGCCGTGCAGCCGGCGCCATCACGCGCCGCGGCGGCGAAGTCGTTTTCAATACCAGCCTCACCGGTTACCAGGAAGTTTTCACCGATCCTAGCTACGCTGGCCAGATCGTTTGCCTCACCTATCCGCACATTGGGAATGTTGGCGCCAATGTTGATGACGAAGAAGCGCCGCGGCCGTATATCGAATCGCTGATCGTACGGGAGTTTTCGCAGATTTCGTCCAACTGGCGCTCCGCGGAAACGGCGCAGTTGTATCTCAATCGCCACAAAATTCCGGCTATCTGGGACATCGATACGCGGGCGCTGGTGCGCCACATCCGCAAGGTGGGTGCGCTGCGCGGCGTCATAGCCACCGATGGGACGCCCGCGGACCAATTGATTTTTGAGGCAAAACAAATTCCGCCGATGGCCGGGCAGGAACTGGCCGGCCGCGTCAGCTGCAAAAAACCCTACAGTTGGGACAAAGGCTCGATCGAGCTGGCGACTGCGCCCTGGACCGAGAACATGGGCTCGGCGATCCCGGCCAGTGAAACGCGCAAGCATCGCGTGGTGGCGTACGATTAC
>JBEKVU010000578.1:0-2647 GCA_049513775.1 Candidatus Acidiferrum sp. | reverse complement strand
TGGATGGGGACCCTTGGGCGTGCCGGAAAATTCCAGAGCCATAAAGTCCAGCGCCGCGCGCACATCGTCCACTTCGCCGCGTCCGCGATCGTGCGCGCCTTCGCTTAGGCTGGTGCCGCGGAAATTAAAACGCAGCACCGGAATACCCAGCGCGTCCAGAGATTTGGCGGTTTGGTAGACCACCTTGTTGTGCAGCGTCCCGCCAAACAGCGGATGTGGATGGCACACCACCGCGGCAAAGCGCGGTGGCTCGGCGGTTATCGCAGGCGTCCACAGAATGGCTTCAAGGCGGCCAACAGGACCGTCCAGAAAAAACGTGCGTGAGTCGTGGGAAACGGTCATGCGGGAACTTTGTTCCTGGGCAAGAGGGCGTTCAGAAATTTATCGCGTCCAGAGGTGCGTGCACTTTGAGTGTAGCGCACGCCGAGCAAATTTCCGAATGCGCGCGCATGGCGAAGCGCCTAGGAACGTCTTAGGGAGTGACAATGAAGGGGTTATGCTATCGAGCGCCCGATGCAAAATGGACGCCCCGGACCTCGTACTAGGACATTTTTTATTGATTTTCGCGTTGCAGTTCGCGCAGGCCGATGTTAGCGTGCAGCCAGTGCACCTAACCCAGGGGGCCCAGCGAGATTTATGAGTACTGGAGCGGACCGCCGCGAAGCCCGGCGCTTCACGATGACCCTTCCGTTGCGCGTGTTGCCCCGCGCGCGGCACGATTCGGAAGTGAATACCGCCACACGGGACGTCAGCTACCGCGGGTTGTATTTTTTAACCGAAACGAGCTTTGAATCGGGGAAGGCCATCGACTTTGTAATAACTCTGCCCCAGGACATCACCGGCGGCGACGTGAAGATTCGCTGCCAGGGCGAAATCGTGCGCGTCGAACCCGCCAGCGACGGCCGCCTGGGCGTGGCGGCAAGAATCGCGCACTACGAATTTGTTCCTACCGCGTCTGTGGCCTAGTCAGTCATTTCTTGCCTTCTTTGTACTCTAAGCGCGTAGAGCGTTGCGCGGCTCTTTCCTTCCGCCTACGTGAGCGCGATTTGCTTTTGCCCTGCCCGGCGCGAGTACAATGCCATTCAGCACACTTGCCCTCGCGCATGACTTGGGAGGACGGCATGTATCACTACAACGCGAAACTGGCGCTCGAAGAATTGCAGGAAGATGCGCTGCTGCCGCATCCCGTGAAGCTGCGCGACATGATTCTGCGCACGCAGCTTGGTCCACAGGAAGCCCAATTGCTGAATCACGATTTCCAGGAGTATTTGACGCGTTTCGGCGAGTTGCAGAAAACCGCGCGCAGCGTGCTTGAAAGGCTCGCGGCGGGGCAGCCGAAAGCCTCCTGATGCGCCGCGCCCGGGGTGCGCTGCCGAAAGCGCCCGCCTCAGCAGGCGGCCGCCACAAATCGCGGCACGTGCCGGAGAAGCGCTCGCAAATAATTCTACGAATCGACATTCCATGATTCTAAGAATCAATACCAAGCCGCGAGTGCTATTGCTCTCCGCATCGTCTGGCGCGGGCCACGTGCGGGCGGCGCAGGCGCTGGAGGCCAGCTTTCGCGCGCGCGGCGATTGCACCGTGGAACACGCTGACGCGATGAATTACGTCAGCAAGCTTTTCCAGAATATCTACGAGAAAGCCTACATCACCATGGTGCGGCGCGCCCCCGGCGTAATGGGCATGCTCTACGACAGCACGGATCAGCCCTGGCAGCACGAAAGCCGCAGACTCGCGCTGGACCGCCTGAACACCACGCCCATGGTGCGACTGCTCGATAAGATCCAGCCGGATCTGTGCGTGGCCACGCATTTCCTGCCGGCGGAAATTATCGCGTGGCTGATCGCCAAGAAAAAGCTGCGCGCGCGAAACGCCATCGTGATCACCGATTTCGATGTGCACGCGATGTGGCTGTGCCGCACGGTGGACCGCTACTTTGTGGCGCTGCCGGAGGCCGCGGAATATTTGGCGCGCATCGGGGTGGCGCGGGACAAAGTGCGGGTGACCGGAATACCGGTGGATCCGGTGTTTGCCGTGCCGCTGGATCGGGCTGAGGCGCGAACCTATTTTGGGTTGGATCCGCACGCTACGACGATTCTGGTGGCGACTGGCGGCTATGGGGTCGGTCCGGTGGAGCAACTTGTCGGCTCGCTGCTTGGCTTCGAGCGGCCGTGGCAGATCGTGGCCATCGCCGGCAAGGGCGACAAGGTGCGGCGCAGGCTGGAGAAGATGGCCGAAGACACGGGAAAATGGCCGAGTGGAAAATCGCGCCTGCGTGTAGTGGGCTTCACCACCGAGATGGATCGCTACATGGCGGCAGCGGATTTGCTGGTGGGCAAGGCCGGCGGATTGACCAGTTCTGAAGCCATGTCTCGCGGGCTGCCGATGGCGATCATCGAGCCGATTCCTGGGCAGGAAGAGCGCAACGCCGATCACTTGCTGGAAGCGGGCGCGGCGATGCGCTGCAACAACCTGCCCGCAGCGGCCTGGAAAATCGCGGCGCTGCTCGATGATGGACCGCGCATGGAGCGCATGCGCGCCGCAGCACGCCGCATGGGCAAGCCAAACGCGGCGGCGGATATCGCGGAAGATGCGCTGCGGCTGGTAGACTGAAAGCGTAAGAATAATGGTACATTTCCGCGCGTCT
>JBEKVU010000577.1:0-3224 GCA_049513775.1 Candidatus Acidiferrum sp. | reverse complement strand
AAATCCACGCAACCAACCCGTTGATGGCGGCTCAGTTTCCGAACGCCGCGTTTTGGCAATGCCACCTCGGCCAATATGTTGCATAGCAATTTGAAAATCTCACCAAAAACCTTACCTCCGGCTGTCACGCTTGCCAGATATGTGGTCTTGTAGCCATCCGCCCTCCCGCAGGGGCTCCCTCGCCGGTCGACCCCGAGCACTCGCGCACGCCCGTTCGCGCGGAAATTTCGGCGATCCCTACCTCGAGGCCCCGTTTCGGCAGGCTGAGCGCCGCATTTCTCTCGTTCGCAGCTGTTCGTGTTTCTGTTGCCGGCGAAGAGCGCCGGACGAGTGGTGTAACGTAAATCGGATGTTTAAGGCATGGACTAAACGTAGTATGCGTAGTATCCGCATCCTCGCGAGCATTCTTTAGAATGCGGCGAATGATCTTCCGGGATCTGTCTTAGCAGATTAAACTTCGCTATACGGGGAAACCTAACGTGGACCGCTATCGACTTGTGTTGAGCGCGTTTGAACCTGCAGGTAATAATCCGTAAGCAGTTTTCTCCCTGCCGGACTGAACAGCCGGTAATGTGCAATTCCCGACTTTTGTAACCAGCACTTCAGTGTAGTTCCCAGCACCCCAAATCCGTACTTCACGCTGCGGCCGAAATTGATCGAGGAAGCGTCTGCGAAATACTTCGTTGGACAGGAAACTTCACCAATGCGGTAGTCAAAGCAAACGCACTGAGCGAGTATTTGATTGTCAAAAACAAAGTCGTCTGAGTTTTCTAAGATGGGCAGGGTGATCAAAACATCCCTCGAGAAGGCCCTGAAACCGGTGTGATACTCGGACAACTTGGCCCCGGTGAACGCATTCTGAAACGCTGTAAGGAGGCGATTCGCCACGTATTTGTAGAGTGGCATGCCCCCTCTTATTGCTCCGCCTCCGAGGATTCGAGATCCAAGAACTACGTCATAGACCCCGAACGCAATCATGCTTGCCATTGCGGTCACCAGCAGCGGCGTGTACTGGTAGTCCGGGTGCACCATTACCACGATGTCCGCGCCTGCGGCCAAGGCTTCTCGATAACAGGTCTGTTGGTTGCGGCCATAGCCATAGTTTTTGTCGTGAACGAAGATCTGCAAGCCCAGCTTCTGGGCGATTTGCACCGTCTCATCGGTACTGTTGTCGTCGACCAGAATTGTGGCATCCACAATTTCTGGAAGTTCGCCAAAAGTCCTCTCGAGCGTTTTCGACGCGTTGAAGGCTGGCATAACGACGACGACGCGCTTCCCTTGAATCACTTAGCGCTCCCAATATTTGACGATCTCTGCCCGTGATCACAGAACGCGTTTTGCACGTACCGTAATCATTCCAGCGGAATCAGCCCCAAGCAACGAGTACATTCCACTTTTCAAGCCGTTGCTCCGCACCGTAGACTCGGCTTCTATACTGAGCGACTTGTCCCTTTCCATGCGGTCTTGATCGGTTGTGGTCACGTGGCGGCCGTTTACACGCGAGGAAGCTCGAGGCATGCTTGATTTTTCTCGAAGGTCCAAGGCAATTTGCGGGCTCCTTCTCATCGCGATGACGGTGGTACTTTATAGCCCCGCTATTCATCACGCGTTTCTGCACTATGATGATGACCGCTACGTCACCGACAACCCTCAGGTGCAGGCGGGTCTGCGATGGATCACGATCTCTTGGGCATTTACGACCTCGGAACAGGCCAATTGGCACCCCCTAACTTGGATCTCGCACGCCCTGGACTGCCAACTCTTCCATCTCAATCCCGCGGCGCACCACTTTACTAGCATCCTGTTACACACCTTCAACGTCCTGCTCCTATTCTTTGTACTGGAGTGGTTCACCGCATCCACGGGTCGCAGCTTCTTTGTGGCTGCGCTGTTTGCTCTGCATCCGCTCAACGTGGAGTCGGTGGCATGGGTGGCCGAGCGCAAGAGTGTGCTCAGTATGCTGTTCTTTCTATTAGCGCTCACGTGCTACGGGTGGTACGTAAAGAAACCAGGGATCGGACGCTATCTGGGTGTTGCCGGATTGTTCGAAGCGAGCCTCATGTGCAAACCGATGGTGATCACGTTGCCGTTCTTGTTGCTGCTGCTGGATTATTGGCCACTCGCTAGAATACGGCGGCCCCCCGAAGGCAAGCCCGACACACCCGTTGCCGAAAGCCAGGTTATTTTTTCACCGGTCACGGAGTCATTTGCGCGGCTTTGCCTTGAGAAGATTCCACTGCTCCTGCTCGCAGTGGCCAGTTCGATTATCACCATGGTGGTTCAGAGAGCGGGCGGAGCAGTCATCTCACTCAACCAAGCTTCGCTTCCTTTGAGACTTGAGAATGCCGTTCTGTCCTATGGGATTTACGTTAAGAAGATGATTTGGCCGTCCCGGTTGGCCGTTCTCTACCCTTACCCGCACGCTCTGCCGCTATGGCAAGGTGCTTTGGCCTCACTTTTTCTGGTTGGGATCACTTTGGCGGTTCTGAAACTTCGTAACTATCCGTACCTGGTCGTGGGATGGTTCTGGTTCCTGGGCACGATGGTACCCATGGTCGGACTAGTGCAGGTAGGGAACCAAGCGCTGGCGGACCGCTATGCGTACCTCCCTCTCGTCGGACTCTTTCTGATGATTGTGTGGGGTGCGGCGGATTGGGCAAAAGCACAGCATGTCGAACCGCGCTATCTTGCCGCCACCGGCTTTCTCGTGCTCGCTGCCTTATTCGGGGCGACCCGCGTGCAACTGGGTTATTGGCAAGACGATTTCAAATTGTGGGCACACACGCTCGCCGTCACCTCTCCCAATTGTGTGGCAGAAAACAACTTTGGACTGGCCTTGATGCACCAGGGGAAACGCGACGACGCGGTGTTCCATTTCCGTAGGGCGGCGGCAATTGCGCCTACAGACCCCACCAGCGCATTCAACCTAGGGGTGTACGCGCAGGAGCAGGGAGAGGTCCCACAAGCCTTGGCGCAGTACGCCATCGCTCTGCAGTGGACCTCCGACAGGCAAGTGCGCGTTTCGGCGTACGCCAACATGGGTCAAATCTATTTTAGGCAGCGCGATTACCAGCACGCGAAGCTAGCCTTCGATTCTGTCCTGAAACTTAACCCATCGTTCCCCGCGGTCGTGCGGTATCTGGGTTTGATTGCTCTAAAGAACGGTGAGGGGGCGGAAGCCGTGCAAAACTTTTCCCAATTGGTCGCGCTCGAACCGAGTGATA
>JBEKVU010000576.1:0-3716 GCA_049513775.1 Candidatus Acidiferrum sp. | reverse complement strand
ATTAAAAAGCACATTGTTTCCGTGACGGCCCGCCCCGAAGGCATTGTCGTGAGTTTGCGCGAGATTGGTTTTTACGAAAGCGGCTCGGCGACGATCCGCGCATCGTCGCAAGGCGCTATCGACCGTCTGGCCGCCATTCTGAAATTGCGAGGCGAAGCTCTGCGCATCGAGGGGCACACCGACAACATTCCAATACACAACAGAATTTTCGATTCCAACTGGGAACTTTCTACCGCGCGCTCCTCGCAACTCGTAAAGATGTTTATCGATCGCTATGAATTCGATCCGGCGCGACTTTCCGCTGCGGGCTTCGCGCAATACCATCCCGTCGCGCCCAACGACAACGACGAAGACCGGGCGCGCAATCGGAGGGTGGATATTGTGATTCTGAACCCCACGCAACCATCCAATTGAAACGGAGATTGCAGCGGAAGTTGGGCCGGATATTGAATCCGCATGGAGCTTAGCTCCGTAGCACTCGCGCGCTGGAGATCCCCTAACAAGTGTTGGTGAATCCGCAACAGAGCGCGAACCTTAGTTGACACTAACGGGCGCCGGAGCCACACTCTGTCTACCCCCTTTCCAATTTTATCCGGTACTTCGAGTGAGCTGATGCGCATTCTTGTTGCTGAAGATGACGCACCGCTGGCGGATTTTCTTCACCAGCGGCTGCTGCAAGAGCAGTTTGCGGTACAGATGGTTTCGAACGGGGTGGAAGCGCAACGTATGGCGGCTGAACAGCCGTACGATGTGGTGCTGCTCGATTTAAGCCAGCCGGGGGCCACGGATCTTGACGTTTTGCGTGGCATCCGTTCTAAGAAGCCCGATCTTCCCGTGTTGATTGTCACGGGCGCAACGCTGGTCGAAGAGCGGGTGCGCGGGCTGGACGCGGGAGCGGACGATTACCTAGCGAAGCCGTTTGCGTTTGCCGAGCTTGCCGCGCGGATTCGGGCAGTGCTGCGGCGCGGCAACCGGTCGGTGAGTGTGTTTCTGAGGGTTGAGGACTTGGAACTGGATCGCGTGACGCACACGGTGCAGCGACGGGGGCGTCCCATCGAGTTAAGCCCCAAGGAGTTTGCGCTGCTGGAATTTTTGATGCGGCACGCTGGCCAGCCGGTGGCGCGGACGGCCATCGTCGAGCAGGTGTGGCGGCTGCACTTTGACACCATGACCAACGTGGTCGATGTATATATCAATTATCTGCGGCGGAAGGTGGATTCCGGATTCGATCGGCCGCTGATTCGGACGATTCGCGGAATTGGTTATCAGATCGGAATGAATACGCCGCGGCATTAAAGCGATGCTTATTGTTGGACCGCATGCGCAAGACGCGCACGGAACGCCGTGCCCTACGACCGCAGAACCAAATTTACCGCTGGCGCAATGAGAAACCGCGAGGTGGACGATATTGAATCGCCGCCTCGCGGTTCGAGTTGGTGACGGAACTATTCCTTCGGTTGCGCCATGCCGTTGGTTACTGGTGTAACCTGCGAAACGGGGACGGCTGCGCTGGCTGACCGGGCTCCCGGTTCAAGAGAGAGTAACNNNNACGCGCACCACTGGGAAGTAGCTGTCTGCCTGGGGATCGTTCATGCGCTGCCACGATTTGCCGGCATCGAACGAGGCCAGCAGACCATGCTTCTGCAGCGAGACGACCATGGCGTTGCCGTTTCCGGCGACGTCCTGGAACTGCAATTCGCGAACGTCTGCGCGGCTCCAGTTGCGTCCCGCGTCGTGCGAAGCGTACAGCCCCATGTTGGAAGTAAGGTAGAGGTTGGTGTCGTCCAAGCGGTGCAGCCGCAAATTGCCGGCTGCGGCGAAGGCGAGCTCCTTGGCGCTCCACGTTGCACCGCTATCCGCGGTGTAGAGCAGGTTTTTCTGGGAGACGGCCCAGACTTGGGCGCCATCCAGGGAAACTTCAAGCGATTGCGCAGGCTGCTTCACAAAAGCGTCGGTGCCTGCCGACTTCCAGGTTTTGCCTTCGTCTTTTGAAACGAGCACGCCACCGGCCGTCGCCGCGTACCAGGCAGCGGTTCCGAAGGCCATGTCGTTGACGAGAAACGCTGCAAGCGTCGGCACTGCAGCCTTTTTCTTGGGAGCGGGGCGGGCCGCAGCGGTCTTCGTTCCAGTCCGCGACTTGGTCGTCGCTGCTGGAGCTGCCGCTGGAGCTGGCGGGGCGTCCGGAACGAACAATCCGGCTTTCACCCATTTATTGGTGGTCTCGTCATACTTCATCCATCCACCGGTGGTGAGCGATGCCCACCAACCCGTCGGCGCGGCATAGACGTGGCGCAAATCGGTACGCTTCAATCCGGGACCAAGCGGCGACCACGAGGTACCGCCATCTTTAGTCACCAGGAAAGCGTCGGTGTCAAAGGTGAGGACCACGAGCGCGCGTTGCGCGTTCTCCTTGTCCATGGCCACATCAAGAATGTGCTGGTGATGGAAGCCCACGTTGGCGGAGGTAAAAGTGGCGCCCGCGTTCTCGCTAATCTGCACGCCTTCGCGCTCGGTGCCGAGAATGAGGCGATCGGGATTTTTTGGATCAATGACGATAGCATTGATGACCCAATCGCCCGGGGTGATGCGCTTGAAATCCTTTTCGTTGGTGGTCTTCCAAAGTCCGCTGGTGGTTCCGGCATAGAGCACCTGGGGATTACGCGGATCCTGGCGAATTAGTTGCGTGCGGCGGAACACAAAGGGGATGCCCTGATACTTGGTCCAGGTTTGCGCGCCGTTCACGCTGTGATAAATGCCCGAGCAGGCCGTGGCATGCACGTTGTCGGGGTTGTTCGGGTCCACGATAATGGTCATCACGTCGGAATCGTCAATCATGCCAGTCTTGATGGGGAACCAGTCCTTGCCGCCGTTGGAAGTCTTCCAGGGCAGGTGATAGGTGCCTGCGTAGATGATGTTATCGTCATGGGGATCAAACGCGACGGAATCAAAGTTCCGCAAATCGTCGTGATGGTCCGGCGTAATGCGTTCCCAGCTTGCTCCGCTGTCCACTGAGCGATAGACGCCGGTCAGCGATCCGGCAAGAAAAACGTCAGGATGGGTGGGCGATTGCGCCAAGGCCCGCACGGTCTCTTTGGCTAGCCCAATGATGCTCCAGGTGTGGCCCTCGTCCTCGCTGCGATACACGCCGCCGCCGCCGGAATACAGCGTCCAGGTGCTGGCATACAGGCGATTTGAATTGCGCGAATCTACCAGGATGTGCGTGACAACGTCGTCTTGCCCAATGCCAATTCTGCTCAGCAGCTGCCAGTGCCCGCCTTCATCGATGGACGAGAATACGTGTCCATCCGAGGTGCCCAGATAAAGCTTTTTGACGTCATGCGGATCGGCTTCCAAGGAAATCACCGTGCCGCCCGCCGGCCCCACTTGCCGCCAAGTTTGCGCGCTCGCCGTTGCCGTCGACGCAAGTGCCACTGCTAGTGCTGCTAGCCATTGAGCCTTCATAGAATTGCATTCTCCCAGAGGGCATCAGCCCGTTACAAGCGTTACTAGAAGCGAGTCTAGGGAACGGCTTTGGAATAAGCGCCTGTTCAAAAGGACAGATTTGGGGCAAGTTACCCTAACAATTAGTAGTACTAGGACCATCCATCCATTCCGCCGCATCGTACCGATAGCAGAACATGCGAAGCCGGGATAAGGTTCGGTCTTAGCCAAACCTCAGCTAGGGATTTGGCGCCCAGAAACGCCGAGCCTTGGCA
>JBEKVU010000575.1:0-3563 GCA_049513775.1 Candidatus Acidiferrum sp. | reverse complement strand
GTCATCGCTAAAAGCAAGCAACAAAATCAGAAGCACCAGCGGCTGGCAGCTAACCCTGCCAGCCGTTTTTTCTTGCGTCCCAGCATTTTGCCCCTGTGAAATATTTGGTAACCCGCGATCTCCTCGCAGCGGCTGGTCTGAACAGAGTTAATTTGCACGACTAGCCCGTTCATCAGGCGTGACGGATCGCTTCTGAAACTCGGGAACATCGCCGCAATTTTGGAGTCTGCTAGACATGCGGCGCATACCTTGGACCGCACGAGCGGGCATGGCGCTCCTCGTGGCAGCAATCATTTTGTTCTTCGGCGGAAAGCAATGGGTCGAAACGAGAACGCTCCGGCCCCTGAATATTCCAATTTCTCTAGATCGCGGCTCGATCTCGAGCACAGTTACTCTCAACGTTCACGCCGCGTATTCCATCAGCATCGTACGCACGGAACCCGGAAATCTCGATTGCCATGGAGTCGCGCTCACGACACGAAGACTTTCTTCAATTGGTGGACTTAAGGTCTATCAGCGCCCAGACGAACAAACGGATCCAGCCCAAGATGTAACCTTGGGCGACTTCCTGGGCAGTTTTGAGGGACAACCTGGCCGTTACAATCTTGCCATCGACGTGCTCTCTGACACTGCCTGTCTGAATTCGCTAAGGCCCCGGTTGACCATCGTTGCCAGTAGCGCTGACTTCCGCCTTTGGACCGAGCACTATGAGAGCTGGTGTGCGGCCTCAATTCTCGTGGGCTTCTTAGGCGTCATTCTGATCATCACGAGTGGCTATGCAAGCCTCCGGCGCCGTTCCGACGCCACCAGCAATCCCAGCATTCTGGGGCAGCAGCCCACCCCGTAGCTAACCCGGCTTCTGTAAGGGCCGCCTTCTGAGGCGGTCGCCTTTCCCCGCCCAACCGAGGCTCGGCTTTGCGGGCACTCACGCCGTTGAATGCGACGAGCCTACTCGAGCGCCACCGCAGTTCCGCCCCACTCTTCGGGAGCCATATCAGCGATAGTCTGCGTAAAGGTCCACCGATGCCCAACAAAATCCTGCGCCCGGTATTGCCGCTCCCCAAATGGATAGTCGGTAGGCGGCGCAAGAATAATCGCACCATGCTTCCGCGCTCGCTCGTGGTGACCCACCGCATCCGGCACGCGCACCATCACAAGGTGTGCGCCGCCCGCCACCACACTTCCTTCTGCCAACCCTTCCGCCAAAATGATGCATCCATCGCCCGCTTTCAGCTGAATCCGGTGATTCCCAATGCGCAGACGCACCGCAAATCCAAACGCCCCGCAAAGCCACTCCGCCGCGGCACCAACATCAGGATACGAAAGCACCGGAATGACGGTACAAGGCGGCACGGAACGGTTTGCGAGCATGACGACTCCAATAAGACGATCGTTTTACATGCGCGGACACGGCCGAGACGCCAAACTTCTCAGTCCGAGCCACTCAGAGATTCAGGGTGCCGTCCATGACCCGAACGGCGTTCCCGCCCACTCGCACATGATTCACCGTGTCACCCGCTTTACTGGCCCGGACGAAGATGTGGCTCGGACGCTTCATCTCGACGCCCTGCAGGATGTGCACACTTTGCTCGGGCGGCACTAGGCCGTAACGCACCATCCAGGCCGCGGTGCATCCGGCCGCGGATCCCGTGGCGGGATCTTCACCGCTAGAATAGAGACCCCTTGCGCGGAGGCCGATGCCGGCATCTCCAGTTTCCCGCGTGACGTAATAAAAATCAGCAAACGCCGGCAGCTTCAAGCGACGCAGATGCTCATAAGCCTTCTTTGGCGCGGTGGTTAAACGCTGAAGAGTGGCCAAGCTCTTGATTGGCACGATGACGAAAGGCAGTCCCGTCGAAAGAGACTGGATCGGTGCATCCACAGCGATGTCGGCGGGTTGCAGGTCTAGTAGCTCTGCGATGGCGTCTCGATCATGGACCGGACCAAAGACGGGATCCACCTGGTGCATTTCTCCAAAGATATTTCCAGAGCTGTCTCTACGAAAATCGACCGGAACTTGGCCGACTTGCAGATCAAGGGTAATTTTGTCCAGTTCATCGCTCTCTACTGAGCTTGATTTTTGCGCCGCGCGGCGAATATCGCGCAACACCATCGCCGTACCCAGCGTCGGGTGTCCTCCAAACGGGATCTCCTCGCTGGTAACAAATATGCGCACTTTGATGCCCTGTTCCCGCTCCGTCGCCGGATCGCGGGGAGACGAAGGTGGTTTCCTGAAGATTTGTCTCGCGGGCCACGTCTTGCATTTCTTCGTCGCTTAAACCGCGCGCATCCGGAAACACCGCAAGAGCATTGCCCTGCAGCCGCTGCGAGTAAACACGTCAATCTGCAAATAGCGAAGACTCCGCCCGCCTTCTTCCGGACTTCGCGCCTCGGTCGCACCCGCAACCTCTGCGAACGTCGCGCCAACACCGCCAGCACCGATAGTTTGCAAAAATTTCCGACGATTTTGTCTCATGCCAACGGAAGCCTCCGGAGTCGACAAATTCTATCCCGGAAGAGGCGCGCCGGCCTCCTTCCACAACTTTTCCCAATTCCAAATCCCGGACATCACTTCCTGCGGCACCGGAAATCCCAGCTGATGCGCAAGCATGCACACCTGCCCGCGATGGTGCGCCTCGTGCGAAATCATGTAGCACAACATTTCGACGCCAACCGGCCACGGCCGTCCCCAGCCGTCCCGGTGAAACTTCTCGATGCGGCCCCCATCTCCAAGCGCCTCAGCGAGCATCTCCTCGCACCGCACGGCGCTCTCGGCCAGTCCCGCACGCGCCTCGTGCGAGGTGCAGTGCGCACGCTGAAGCTGTCGCGGAACCTTCAGGTGCGGAGCCGTAAGCCTCACCCACTTACAGCGCATATTGTGCATGTGCGTAAAGATCGCCCCCATGGTGCGGACCTTCCCGGGCGGCTTGGCGCTCCACACGGAAACATCAAGGCGCTCAATAAGCATCTGATTCATGCGCTCACTGGCGGCAAAGATCTGCGCCGCCGCTCGACCGAGTTGCGAGCGAACTGGTTGCGTCTGCACCGGTCCTGCGTGAACCGTCTGCGTACGCACTTTTTGAACGCGGTTTTTGCCTCGTCGCATGTCACCTCCCCTGCGCAACGATCGCCGAACTGCAATAAATCATCCTGCAACAGTGCTATCCTAATGTTTCTCGATTCCTCATCGACTCGTGAAATCCAAACTTCTCGCCCTCGCATCCTCGCTACTGTTCATCACGATCGTCGCTTTCGCCTCCCGCGCAGCCTTTGCCTGGGACCAGGAACAAAAAATTCCCCGCGACGCTCTCGCCGTCGTTCCTTTCGCGCAAGAAACCGGTAACATCGCCTACGCCCTCGCCAACGGCCAAGGCTTCAGTTCCCCGTTTCGCAATAACACCGGCCCCACCGCTTGGCTCCCGCCGGTCTATCCCTTTCTGCTCTCCATAGTCTTTCGCATCTTCGGTTCTTTCGACATCCCCGCGCTCAATGCCGCAATCCTTCTAAATATCCTCTGCTCGACCGCTGCATGCATTCCAATTTTCTACATTGGCAAACGGCTC
>JBEKVU010000574.1:0-2514 GCA_049513775.1 Candidatus Acidiferrum sp. | reverse complement strand
GGGCGCAGCCGATGCGCGAAATCTTGCTTTGGGCATGGCTATCGACGTTGAATGGAACACGGTTCTCTGTCGGGCGCGAATCAATGAGTGGAGAGCCACCAGTCGTCGCCAGCGACCCACCCGGGGTTTTCGGGTGGGTGGTGGCGGTGCAGGGCGCGGACCAGGCGGGCGTCCCCCCGCTTGAAGGATTCGGCGAGTTTGACGGCGGTGGCGTCGTCGCGGGCGCCGACGCACGGGATGAACATTGCGGCGCTGAGAAAGCGAGCGGCGAAGTTTGTCGCTAAATCCTGCGGATTCGCAGGATCGGCGGAGTTGTCGGGATCGGCCTGCACCGGCGGGCGCGTGATCAGGAGCATGGCGCCTACACCGGGAGTTCCTCCAGGACCGTCGCTCGGGGTGAGTGGGAAGAGGAGACGAGCGCCGGGGCGAAGCGCGTCAAGCCAGTTGTGCAACGGGCTGGTGGCCCCGGCGTTGACGTAGATTACATCGCACCGCGGGAGGAGCCCCTCGGCGGCGTTGCGCGGGTGTACCGCGACGTTTGGCCGATCGGCGAGATTGCTCGTGGCCCGGCCAGCTAGGTCCGGCTCGATTTCGTAAGCCTCCACCGAGCCGGTCGGGCCCGTCAACTTGGCCAGGATCGCGGTGTAATAGCCCGTGCCGGCACCAATGTGCAGGATTTGTTCCCCAGGAAGGATATTCAGCGCCGCGAGGCACATGGCGTGCAGTACCGGCTGGCCGTTGTTGATGTGTCGGTCCGGCGCGAGGGATACCACCACGTCTTGATAGAGATACACTGGATCATCGCTGGGCGTCTCAATCAGGCTGCCGCCGGCAAAGATTTTCCATGGGCCGGGACCGAGGTATTTCTCGCGCGGGGTCATCGCGAAGGCGTCGAACAGGCGTTCATTCTTGGCGGCGCCAGCCGCGGAGGTTACCAGGCGGGCGAAGAAAGCGCGGTGCGGTGGTAGCGCGTCCATGCAAAGCTCCGTGCGCGGTGATTACGCTGGGTGAAGCAAACAGCTAGACTTCCATTGTATTCGATTCTCGCGGCATGCATCTTTCGCCCGTCCCTTGCGCGTCCGGTGCCGATTTTCTATCCAGATGTGATAAACAACCGATATCAATGAAGCTTATGACTGAACCCCATGACTAAGCCATCGACACGTGAACCACGCTGGCCGGCGTTCGTGGCCATGATCGCCGCGGCATTTTTGTACTTGGCGCTGCCCGAACCGCTTTCGCTAGGGCCAAGCTGGGGATTGCTCGCGATTGTTTTCGTACTGCTGATCCCGCTGGTAGCGTCTTCGCGCCACGGAAGGTATGACGTGGCCCGGGTTTTGACGTTTACCGCCAACGGCGTGATCACCGCGGCGATGATCGCATCGCTAGGGATTCTGATTTATGGGATACCGCGGCACACCGAAACGCCACAGGCCCTGTTGCGCTCGGCGACGGCGTTGTGGTTTACCAACGTCCTGGTATTTGCGTTGTGGTACTGGAAGCTGGACGCCGGAGGGCCCACCGGACGCGACAGTGCCCGCGGGCGGTTGGATAGTTCGTTTTTGTTTCCGCAAATGATGGGGCAAACGGAAGAGGCGGCGGGCTGGTCGCCGCATTTCATGGATTATTTGTTTCTTGCGTTTAACACCAGCACGGCCTTTTCGCCAACCGATACGGCGGTGCTGTCTCGTTGGGCCAAGCTGGGGATGATGCTGCAGTCGCTGATTTCGTTGACGATCGTGGCGCTGCTTGCAGCGCGCGCGGTGAATATTTTGTAGCCGTAGAGGCGGGCGCGATATATGTTGCCCGTAGGGCGGTGGTGAGCCGAGTGTGAGGGTGATGCGTTGTCGGCGGAAATGCTCAAAATTGATGCCCGGAATCCCGACGCGGAGACGCTGCGTTACGCCGCGCGTTTCCTGGACCGCGGTTGTGTGGTGGCCATTCCTACGGACACGGTGTACGGGTTGGCGGCCGATCCGTTTAATTTGGCCGCGGTGGACGAGATTTTCCGTGTAAAGGGTCGGCACGAACAGCTGGGGCTGCCTCTGCTGGTGAATTCCGTGGAGCAAGCGGAGATGCTGACGCGCAGCGTGCCGCAAAACTTCTTGCGACTCGCGAAGGCATTTTGGCCTGGGGCGCTGACGCTGATCGTGGCCGCGTCACATCGTGTGCCTCTGAAAGTCACGGCCAATACCGGGCGCATCGCGGTGCGCTGGCCGCGCAGCGCCGTGGTCGAAGGCTTGATCCGCGAATTCAGCGGACCGGTGACGGGCACCAGCGCGAACATCTCTGGGCATCCCTCGTGTGCCAATGCCGATGATGTTTTCTTGCAATTGGGCGAACGGTTGCCGCTGGTGCTCGATGCCGGGGAGACTGGTGCAACGCTGCCTTCCACGATTGTTGAGTTGCATGGCGACGAGTGGAAGATCGCGCGGGTGGGTGGAATATCCGCAGCGGAAATTACGACTGCCCTGAGTTAATTGCTTGAGTCCGTCGCGTCAGTCAGTGGTGTCA
>JBEKVU010000573.1:0-2532 GCA_049513775.1 Candidatus Acidiferrum sp. | reverse complement strand
CGGCGAGCATCGCCATTTTCTTCCTTTCGAGGCCGTAAATCCGCAGATGGAGACGCTGCCGGATTGAGCGGCATCGTCGGCATTTTCCAGCGCGACGGCGCGTCCCTCGGCGCTGCGCGATTTCACAAGCTGGTTCTTTCGTTGGATATTTCCGGAAGCAATCCCACAAACATCAATTCCGCAAACATTTGGGTTGAGAGAAACGCAGGGCTGGGCCACCGGCCCTTGGGAAGCTTCTCCGCTTCTGGCATCGCCTCGCTTGCTGCCACCGCGCTGCACATTATCGCCGACGTCCGGCTCGATTCCCGCGCGCAACTCCGCGCCAAAATCGCCGCGTGGGGTTCTGAAAGTGCCTCCGACGCCAACGATGCGGAGCTACTTCTTCACGCCTACGCGCAATGGGGCGCGGACTGTGTTGATCACCTGCGCGGAGAATTCGCCTTCGCCATCTGGGACGCCCATGCGCAAACGCTTTTCTGCGCCCGCGATCATTTCGGAATTAAGCCCTTTTACTACGCGCTCTTCGATTCCGTTTTTGTGTTCAGCAACGTACTAAATGCTGTGCGTCTCCACCCCCGAGTCTCCGCCGAACTCAACGATTCCGCCGTAGCCGATTTCCTGCTCTTCGGCCTGAATTGCGATAACGGCACCACCACGTTCCACGACATTCAACGCCTTCCACCCGCCCATGCGCTCCTCGTTTCCCGCGACGCCATAAAACTGCGCCGCTACTGGGAAGTTCCCATCGACGGCCGCATTCGCTATTCCAACGCCAGCGACTACATCGAAAATTTTCTTGCCGTTTGGAAGCCCGCCGTGGCCGATCGTCTGGACGCGCAGCGCACCGGTATTATGCTGAGCGGTGGTCTTGATTCCTCATCCGTCGCCGCTACGGCCAAGGAATGCGCGCCGTTGGCCGCTGGAAATCTTCGTGCGTTCACGATCGCCCATCCGCAGATCGGTACCGATACCGAACCGCAACTTGCCGCCGGCCTCGCACATTTCCTGGGCATCCCGTTCCGATCGTTGGTCGCTGACGAGCTTCGCCCGTTTGAACATTGGGGCCACGCCAACCCCATCACGCCTGAGCCCGTCGACGATCCGTTGTTTGCCAGCCTGCCGCTCGCGTTCAAAGAGATCTCCCGCGATTGCCATGCCGTGCTCTCGGGAGAGGGCGCAGACAATCTCCTGCACTTTCAAATGACTCCCTACGCCCTGGATCTTTTCGCCAGGCGGGAGTGGCTGCATCTGATTGGCGAACTGTCACGGTTTGCATGGCGCAGGCCATTTCCTTGGCGCGGAATGCGAAAGCGCGTGCAAGGAATTTTTGGCCGCGGTGAAATGACCGCTCCGCCATTCCCGAAATGGCTGGCGTCCGATTTCGCGCGCCGTCTCGATCTCCCCGCTCGCTGGGCCGCTGGTCAGCTTCTTCCTATACCGCCACACCGCCACCCGATTTGCCCGACCGCGCATGCCTCGATGTACTTACCGCAATGGACGCGCATGTTCGAATTGGAAAACCCCAGTGTCACAAAATGTCCCGTCGAGGTTCGGTATCCGTTTCTCGATTTGCGCGTTGTGGAATATCTCCTCGCGATTCCGCCGTTTCCGTGGGCCTTCCAGAAAACCGTATTGCGTCAAGCGATGGCAGGTCGCGTGCTCGAAACTGTTCGTACGCGCCCGAAGACCCCCTTTGCGGGTGATCCCCTCCTTCTGCAGTTGCAACGTTACGGCCCTTTTGGGGTTGATACCAGGCTCAAAGCCGGGACCAAAAGCGAGGTAAAGACCGAAGTTCAGCCCCCAGTTGTGGCCCGAGTTGAGTCAAAGGTTGAGCGCGGCCGACTAATCATGAATGAAACCGACTCCAGTAAGTCCGTCCCGCCGCCCATTTTCCCTCCGGATGGTGGCGAACTGGGCCAGTACATCAATCTCTCGTCGCTTTCGCCTCTGCATGGTAAGATGGCTTCTGAACAGGTTAACCAGATGGCCCGGCCCTTTTGCTTCAACTTCTGGTTGCAGTCGGTTCGAAAAGTTGGGTATAACTGAAACTGGAGGCTGGGAATGGCAAAACCTGTCGCACCGGGACCCAAAAAGCCCTATTCGGCTCCTAAATTGACGGTCTACGGGACGGTGCGGGAATTGACGTTGAAAGTCGGCAAGCGTGGCCACCCGGACAGCGGCCATACACCTAGAAATCTCACGCAAATCTAAGCTGACAGGTGCCGTGGCCTTTCTTTTCACTTTAGTCAACCCATTCTCGCGTGTCCCCGCGCATGAGTTTGGTCTCGTAAAGCCATCTCCCTGAAAGTCCCACTTGCGCATTTCCTTGGTGTCGGCACAATAACTCCTTGGGTTTCACTTACTCGGTTTTCGGTTTGCTCCTCCACTCCAACGTCCCTTTTCCAGGAGTGCCGCCGGTAGTTTCTTCTGTTCTCGGGCCGGATAGTGCCCGCCGGGTGCGATTTCATCTTCAGATGCAGCCTTACGCGGAGGCTCTAGTTTCGCCACGCGAAACGGAATTGGCTTACGTCA
>JBEKVU010000572.1:0-2546 GCA_049513775.1 Candidatus Acidiferrum sp. | reverse complement strand
CAGTAAGCGTCGTCGTAGAAATGATCAGCGCGCGATCCGGATTCTCATCCTTGAGCCGCCGCGCCAAAGCCACGCTGGAAAGCACCTCGCCAACCGACACCGCATGCAGCCAAATAGCCCTTTGTATCGCGGGGCGACCGCTGCTAAGCTCCGCGGCCTTTTCCGTGGGTTCTTTACTAGCCCCGCCGCCCAACCCCGGAAAAGAAAACCCTAGCCGTTCGCCCAAATTCGCGAGATATTTCCCATGGCGCGCGCTCTGCACGAGCCAGTACGGCGTCAATACCAGCGTCCCCAGTCCCAGCAGCAAGCTATAAATTAGAAACAAGAATCGTAGCTCCGGTCTGTACGTTCTGAACGGTTTATGCCCTAAGTCGCCGCCCGCGAAAACCACCGAACAGGCACGCAACCGGTACGCCGTACAGGGCAACCCTGCACTTCCTCAAGGAATCGAAGGCCTCAATATGAGTAATAATCATTATAACCCGTTGCCAAAACTTCTCATCGCCATTCCGTGTCTCGCCGGATTTTTTATTTTCCACGCCCACTCGGCCACTCTTCACGCCACTCCCCCACCGCCGCAATCCGCCTCACAAGACCCCAAGCAATCCAACTCCACCCTGCAAACCTCCTCCCTAGAATCGCACGAAGGGCTCACCATTTCCGCCCGCCCGTGGATGGATCCCGCGCAATACAAAGAAAAGTTCCCCAAAAAGTCTCCCTTTACCGCTGGCGTCCTCGCCGTCCAAGTAGCTTTCCGCAACGACTCCGATCAAAGCGTGAAAGTCGGCCTCGAACACATCCGCCTCTCCTTCAATCTCGACGAGGAAAATCGCCAGGAGCTCGAACCTATGAAAGCCGCAGAGGTCGCCGACGCCGTCCTGCATCCCGGCGCCAAAGATCCCACCAAACGGGTCCGACTTCCCCTCCCCATCACCCCCTCCACGAACAAAGGCAAGGACTTCCAGGAAATCCAGAATGAAGCGCAAAACGCCGCCGTCCCCAGCAGCGTCGTCGCCGCCCACAGTACCGTCCAAGGCCTCCTCTATTTCGACATGCAAGGCCAATTCGATCTCCTCCACACCGCGCACCTCTACATCCCAGACGTAGCCATCATGGGCAAAGACCAGGGCCTAACCTACTTCGAAATCGACCTAAGCCGCTAACCCCCGACCGTTTGGATCCGCATTATTTTGTATCCCGGGGGGGCCGTTGGTGCATCTGAGCCGCATCGCTTGAATCTCTTGCGGGGCGCGCTTGTCCTCGATCATTCGCGCTACCCTCACGCGGGAAGGAATTTTGTGTCTGCCCACATTCATTCCCCAGGAAAATTAGGGGTTGAAGGCGCGACTATTTGCACTCTTGGCGTCAGGCGATTTGCCGTGTGCCTACTCGTACTGCTCGCTGTCGCGGTGCTGCCCTCCGCCGCGCAGCAGCCGGATGACCTACAAAAGCAACTCGACCAGATCAAACAACAATACGAACAGAGCAAGCGCGACATGGAACAGCGCATCACCAGCCTGGAAGAGCAAATCGCCAAACAGAAGGTTGCACAGGAGCAGGCTGCTCAGGCGCAGGCCGGGAAGACCAAGAAAGAGACCAGCGTGACTGCCGTGGAACTGGCTGCGGAGCAAGCCGCCAGGAAAGCCCTGCAGGGCAATACCGACGAAGTTGGGGGCCAATACCAAGGAGACGTGTCTTCGGAGCCCACCTACGACTTATTAGAGGAAGCGGACGAAAAAATTGCCAAGTTGCAGGACCAGGCGACGACGTTTGAGTTTCACGGCTACTTGCGGTCGGGCTATGGGTTGAACAGCGACGGCGGACAGCAAGTGGCCTTTCAAGCGCCGGGAGCAGACGCAAAGTTCCGGCTGGGCAACGAAGCCGAAACCTACGGTGAGTTTATTTTTGTGAATAACTGGCTGAATCCCGCGCGCGCCAGCGACAAGGCCTGGATGAAAACGGAAGTAATGATTGAAGCCAACACCACGAACTCGGCGAGCTACGCAAATTTCCCGAACAACGTGGGAAATGATCAGTTCCGATTGCGGGAAGCCTTTGTGCAAGCCGGAAATATTCTGGACTTTCAGCCCGGCGCAAAATTCTGGGGTGGCGAGCGCTATTATCGGCGCCAGCACATTGAAATCGACGACTTCTACCCGTTAGACATGAGCGGTTATGGCGCGGGAGTGGAGGATTGGAATCTGCGCATCGGCAAAATGGCGGTGGCGTATCTGGCGGGGGCGCGTCCGGACATCGTGACGCAATACGGCAACTACGCAAAGAGCAACATCGATGTGCGCTTTTACGATTTAAAGGGGCCGTTCGGACTTCTGGGCGCGTGGTTTGATTACTCGGTGGCCAAAGGCGGGACGGTGCAGAGCGTCAGCACGCAGGATGGCACGCCAACGGCCGGCGCCATCATTCCCACCACCGACGGCTGGGCGTTTGGCGTGCGCTTGCAGAACCTGGAATGGCACGGCGGCTACAACAACCTCTCTTTCCAGTACGGAAAGGGTGCAGCGAGCAATTTCAGCACTTCCATCGAC
>JBEKVU010000571.1:0-2578 GCA_049513775.1 Candidatus Acidiferrum sp. | reverse complement strand
AAGCTTTTCGCGACTCTGGGGATCGGACAAATCCCGCGGCTGAAATCCGCGACCGTGGATTTACCGGTACTGGGATTTACCCTGGCAATCGCCTTGCTCGCCGGAGTGATTTTTGGTTTGGCTCCGGCGTCGCACGCGCTGCGCTTTGACCTTTTTCATTCGCTCAAAGAAGGTGGGCGCAATGCCACGGAAGGCAAAAGCCATTCACGCTTACGCAGTCTGCTGGTGGTCGGCGAAGTCTCGCTTTCCGTGGTGCTGCTCATCGGCGCGAGCTTGCTGCTCGAAAGCATGGTGCATCTCGTGCGGCAGTCTCCGGGCTTTGAGCCGCGCGGAGTTCTTGCCTTCAACATCAATCTTCCGGATGTGCGCTACGCGAAGCCGGAACAGTCCATACTTTTTTATCAGCAGCTTCTGGAGCGCCTGCGCGCCGTTCCGGGCGTGAAGAACGCCAGCTCCGTATTGCCGCTGCCGCTTTCCAACGATTCGATCCGCACCACCTTCGAGATCGCGGGCCAGCCCGTTGCAGAGAGTGAAAAGCCGCGCACCTACTTCCGCAGCATCGATCCAGAGTACTTCCACACCATGCAGATTCCCTTGGCCGCCGGGCGCGAATTCAATGCGCGAGATACGCGGGATGGCGCGCAGGTGGTAATCATCAATCAAACGTTCGCCCACAAATTTTTCCCAAACGAAGACCCCATCGGAAAGCACATCAAACCCGGAGTGTCCGACAGCGGCCCGGAGAAAATGCGCGAAATTGTAGGCATGGTCGGAGACGTGAAGCACCGCACTCTGTGGCAACAAGCCGATCCGGAGGCCTACGTTCCCTACAGTCAAGCAGCGATTGGCGGCCAGTATATCGTCGTGCGAACGTCCACGAGCCCCATGAGCGTGCTTCTGGAGATGCGCGCTCAAGTTCGGGCGCTCGATGCCGAATTGCCAATTTATGCCGCGCAAACTATGGACGACTACGTTTCCGCTTCCGTGGCCGGCCGAAAATTCGTGAGTGCCCTGTGCGGCGTGTTTGCGGCCACTGGACTGCTGCTGACGATTGTCGGGCTCTTCGGGGTGATGTCCTACACCGTTGCGCAGAGGACTCACGAACTCGGCGTGCGCGTAGCCGTCGGCGCGAAAAAATTGGACGTTCTTAGACTGATCCTGCGCGACGGCATGTCCATGACTTTTGCGGGCATCGTGATCGGTTTGATCGGAACGCTGGCAATTTCGCGCGTGCTGGCCAGCGAGCTGTTCGGTATTAAGCCCACGGATCCGCTTACGTTTATCGGCGTGGCGATTTTGTTAGCGGGGGTGGCGCTGGCCGCGTGTTACCTGCCCGCGCGCCGTGCCACGCGCGTGGACCCGATGGTCGCGCTGCGCGACGAATAGTTGTCTATGTATCGAACGGGTTGAGGAGCCCGAGGCGATGAGTACGATCTGGCAAGATCTGCGATATGCCCTGCGCATGCTGGCGAAAAATGCCGGGCTGACCACTGCCATTTTGCTGTCGCTGGCGATTGGCATCGGTGCAACCACGGCAATTTTCAGCGTCACGAATGCCCTTCTGCTCAAACCGCTGCCGTTTCCTCATGCGGATCGCTTGGCACTGCTTTGGCTGCGTTCTCCCGGCATTGGCATACCGCAGGATTGGCCGTCGCCCGGGCAATATCACGACCTCAAAACGCAAAATCACGTCTTCGAAGAAACGGCCATCGCTATCGGAACCAATTACACGCTGACTGGGCTGAGCAAAGCCATGAAGGTGGATGGCATCGAAGGCTCCGCAAGCTTACTGACCATGCTGGGCGCAAGACCCTTGCTGGGCCGCACCTTCTTGCCGGACGAAAACCGTCCGGGAAAGCCGGACGCGGTGGTGCTGACATACGGTCTATGGAAACAGGTGTTTGGCGGCGATCAGAATATTCTCGCGCGCAGCATCGTGCTGGACGGAAAGCCGCGCGCTGTAGTCGGCGTACTCGGACCGGACTTCAAGCTAAACCACGAGGTGATGCCCACGGTGGGCGGAATCGATAAGGCGGAACTCTTTTTGCCGCTGCCGCTCGACAGCAAACAGGAACTCGATTACGGGCCGGAAAATTACAACATCCTCGCGATGTTGAAGCCGGGAGTGAGCGCAAAGCAAGCGCAGGCGGACGTTGACGTGATCGCGGCGCGCCTGCGCGTGGAAAGAAAACGCGATCCTTCCTTTACGATCAGTGTGGTCCCGTTGATGGAACAGGTCGTGGGCGGCGTGCGCAGCTCAGTGCTTATTTTGCTGGGAGCGGTGGGACTGGTGTTGCTCATCGCGTGCGTCAACGTTGCGAGCTTGCTGCTTTCGCGCGCGGCTGGACGGCAAAAAGAAATTGCCGTGCGCACGGCTCTCGGTGCTGGCCGACAACGCTTGGTAATGCAACTTCTGACCGAGACCATCTTGTTGGGCTTGATCGGAGGAGTGGCTGGGTTGATTCTTTGCACCTGGAGCCTGGCAGTGGTGCGGGCTATCCATCCGGCCAACATCCCGAGGCTCGACGAAGTTACCATGGATTTTCGCGTGTTGGCGTTTGCGCTGGCTATTTCCGTT
>JBEKVU010000570.1:0-2589 GCA_049513775.1 Candidatus Acidiferrum sp. | reverse complement strand
CCAAGGTAATGTCGTGAAACACGTTCGGCTGCTGATTGGCCAATGCGTATAGCACGAAATTCGCCTGGCCTTGCCGCCCGAATTTTTGGTTCACCAGCGCCATAATTCCCGCGAATGCCGGCGCCGCCGACGAAGTGCCTGCCGCCAGGGTCACCTGCGGCTCTCCGGTGGTTACCGTCGCACAGTCATTTACTTCCACGCAGATGGCGTAGGCTGAGAGATTGCGGCCATTGGAGGCCATCAACGATAGGTCTGGCAAATCGCGCGCGCCATCGTCGGGAACTCCCGGCGCGTTTTGCCATGCGGGTTTGGCGTAACCGCCGACGCAAACATAAGGAAATCCGGTCTGCCCTGTCACAACGCTCTCTTGAGAGCAACTGCTGGGCCCACCCCCGGTAGCTTCCCCGGGAAGGGTTGAAAAGGAGTCGAGCCCGCCTCCTCCCGGAACAAGCAAGAAGCTAAGGGGAATATTCAATCCCAGTTGGGAATCCCAGGGTTGCTCCGGCAGTGGCGCTTTGAGCGACCCTAAATTCCCATTGTTGCTGGCGTTCCAGTCATTTGCGGCGCTGGCTCCGCCGGTCGCGTAGTCCGCGTAGTAAAAGTCCGTCGCGCCGACGGCGACGTTCCACGGCGTGGACGCGAGCCCATTCACGCCCTTCCCGAGGAATGTGGTCTGCCCATTAACAGAAATCGCGCCGTCGCCGCAGGAAGCCGGTCCACCGCTCCCACTGCTGACCACCACCGTCTGCCCCTGTGCCGCGGCTTGCTCCCATAGCGACGCCCACAATTGGTTGCCGCTCGGCCCCAGGAGTTGTTCGCACTGTTCGCGGGTGACGCTGAGAACTGCAGCCTGATTGTCCTCGATGGCGCGCATGGCGGCCAGTGCCAGCGTGTCCTGCAGCTGTGTTCCGCCGGCAATGTAATAATTCACGGTGGCTTTTGGAGCTATCGCGCCGCTCAGCTCCACTCCTAGGTAGCCATCCTCGGTTGTCGAATCGAGGATTCCACCGACGCCAACGATTGTGCCGAGGAATCCGGCGGAGCCGACGAATATGCCTGAGGTGGGATCGGAGCCGGGATCTTCCCCATCGATCACCACTTGCGTATACCCGCCGGTAAGTCCGAAAAGTTTGCGGTACGCGGCGGCCACCGTCAGATCGATATTCGCTTGGCCGATGATGCCGATGGTTTGCCCGGTGCCGTCCGTGCCTGCTTGATAGACCGGCGCAATGTCGTACTGCGTGGCGAAATCTTCCGGCGAGATCGCGTAGAACGTCTGGCCATTTATGCTGGTTGTGAATTGCGGTGTGGCGCTTCCTTTCGCCGGCGCGTACGTGGCCCTACCCGCCGTGTGCATCGCGCTCCTCAGCGGGAAATTGTTCAGCGGCGCAAACCCTTTCAGCAGTGGGGCGATGCCTTGCGGAACGGACACCTCGCTCGCAACCGAGTAATACGTTTTTCCTTCAATTTCATACTGGTGAATCGGGGCGTGCAGCCCTTCGCGTACTTGCGCGGCGGTCCCGGAAAATTCCAGAAAACGCCCGCTCTTGGTGAGCCGGGTAATCGCGAAGCCGTGCGACTGCAGCCAGCGCCGTACTTGCTGCACATCTTCGTCGCGTGCGCCGAATCGCGCGCCAAACTGTTCCGGGGTCAGCCACTGGTGATAAGCGGGAGAGCCTTTTGCATGGGCATCGTGCAGAAACTGTTGCAGCGCCTGCTGACGCTCCGCCGGAGGATTCAGCAATACGAGCATGCGATTGGCGGGTAACGAGTCCGGCACCGCACCGCGATCGTTTTCCGCGCGCGCCAGCGGGTGGACTGTGCCGCTCAGGCGTACCAGTGACCCTTCTTGCGATGCCGCAATGGACGCGCTAACTGACGGAGCAGACGGCGCTTGCGCGAAGCTTGGCGCAACCACAACGAAAGCAAACAATAACGCACGGGCGGCGGTGGACAGAGGACGGGGCACTGGGGTTCTCCCGAACACGATGCTGTTGCAGCAATCGCTCTTTGAACGTACAGAGAGTAGTTTTCTTGCAACGTAACGTCAATTAAAGTTTTCAGGCGAGCCAACGCCTCAAACAGTACGTGCGCTGCCCTTAGGCACTCGCTTGCCACACAGGCGGTTGCCTGCGCCGACGCAGCAATAGCGCCAAAGCGATCAAGACTGCGGAAGGAAGCCAAATCCAGAGCATTTCGCTTTGGATCACCGCCACCCCTCGATACGTGAAGAATCGGCTGATGCCGATCGGCGACACGCGAATCGGCCTCCATGGGAGAAAATATCGGTGATTGTCGAACGGTGCGAAGAACGCGACACCGAGGCCGCCATCGGTCATGGCGTCGAGCAATCCGTGACTGGCTGTCGCAAGGAAAAAACAAAACCACAGAGTGAGACGACGTATATCAGGGAGGGCGTGGCGAAACCCAACCAGCACCACGGTTGTCGCCAGCATCGCAGCGAACGCCAGCGAATGCGTGAAGCCCCGATGCCCCCAAAAGTCCCCGTAGTGGATGCCGAAAGCAAAGCCGATTACGTCCGCATCCGGAATCGCCGCGCAAACGGCTCCGACCATCCACACGCGCTTC
>JBEKVU010000569.1:0-2651 GCA_049513775.1 Candidatus Acidiferrum sp. | reverse complement strand
AGGAGGGCGTAGCGCGAGTCGAGCTTGGTGGCGCGCTCGAGCGCTTTGCCGAACTTTTGTTCGGCGGGCGGCAGCTCCACGCTGAGACCAGCGTCGCGCAATACTTTCGCGGTGCGCACCGCCGCGGCGTACGCGTGCTCGCCCATCCAGGCGATGTAAACGTCTCTTCCCTGCCGCGCGGGAACTTTTCCGGCATCCTGCAGCGAAAGGATCAGGCGGTCCTCGCCTATGGCAAAGCCGATGCCTTTGGTGGGCGGACCGCCAAGCAATTCAACCAGCCCGTCGTAACGGCCACCACCGCACACCGCGTTTTGCGAGCCCAAGCCCTTCGCCGTAATTTCAAACGTGGTGCGCATGTAATAGTCCAGCCCGCGCACCAGCCGCCAATTTTCGCGATAGATCACGCCGCGCAATTGCAGCTGGCTCTTCACGTCGGCGTAGTGCGTTCTGCAGGCGTCGCAAAGATGATCGGCGATGTGCGGCAGCTTGGCGATGAGGGCCTGCTCGGATTCAAGCTTCGAATCCAGCACACGCAGCGGATTCGTCTCTATGCGCCGCTGGCTATCCGGACCAAGCTGGTCCTTCACCTTGCTAAGCTCGGTACGCAACAATTCCACGTACTTCGGGCGGCATTCCGGAGCGTTGTGGCCGATGGAATTGATGTCCAGCTGCAGCCCCGGCAACTCCAGCTTGTCGAAAAAGGTCATCACCATTTCAATCACTTCGGCGTCAATCGCCGGAGCATCGTTCCCACCCAAAACTTCGGCGCCAATCTGATAAAACTGTCGATAGCGGCCTTTTTGCGGGCGCTCACGCCTAAACATCGGTCCTATGTAGTAAAGCTTCACCGGCTGCGGCAGCTGATTGAGGTTGTGTTCGAGGTAAGCCCGGCACACTGACGCAGTAGCCTCCGGACGAAGCGATATCGTTTCGTCGTCCGGACCCTCAGCCGCGCTCTCACCCGCGGTTCGGCCCGGCGCAAACGTAAACATTTCCTTTGAAACGATATCCGTCTCACCGCCCACCGCGCGCGCAAACAAGTCGGTAGGCTCTAAAATCGGAACACGAATTTCGCCGAAGCCGAAAGTGCCAAAAACTTCGACCGCCGTCTGATCAACGTAATTCCACATGGCGGTATCCGGCGGCAAAAGATCGCGAGTACCCTTGACGGCCTGAAATTGCTTTCTCACTTCAACCGCCGGTGCCGCAAATCGCTCGCTTTGCTCAGCTTGCTTTTGCTTAGCCAACGCTTTGGCGCGGTTAATCTCTTCCCACTGCGCGCGCTTAGCTGCTTTTTCCTGGTCTTGCTCGCTCACTCTGCGGATTCCTCGCGATAAATATTCTTGTACTCAACATAGCGCTGCGCGTAATCGCGAATGCTGGCTTGATCGCTTTCGCCCAGCACGCGCTTCACTTTTCCCGGCGAACCCATCACCAGGCTGCCCGGCGGAATGGCCGTGCGCTCTGGAATCAGCGTACCGGCCGCGATGATGCTGCCCGTTCCGACCACCGCGCCATTCAAAATAATAGCGCCCATGCCGATCAGGCAACGCGACTCGATGGTGCAGCCATGCAGCGTAACGGAGTGCCCCACAGTCACTTCATCGCCCAGCACCAGCGACCACTCGCCCCGCATCACGTGCAACACGCAACCATCCTGAATATTCGTGCGCGCTCCGATGCGAATGTGGTGCACGTCGCCGCGAATCACGCACAGGGGCCAAACGCTCGAATCCTCGCCAATGGTCACGTCGCCGATGATCACCGACGCCGCATCAATGTAGGCCGAAGCGGCGATGACCGGGCGCTTGCCGCGATACGCGCGAATGTCTGGTTGTCGACCCAATGCAATCGTTTCCGGGATCCGCAGAAAGCGCTATCTCATTGCAGGAGAACAACATACAGAGCGCCGCAGGCAGTCCGCCGCTAAATGGAACTCCGCCAAGATAGCATCCACACGCAGAACTGACAAGGAAGCGGCAACCTCAAATCCAGCGCTTCAGCCACGGCCACGCTTCCTGCAACGTGCCATTTCTTCGCCCCCGGCAAATCCAAATCAGCTTGTGATTCTCAAACGGGAGCGCATACTTCGCGTAGATCTCGCCGGCCTGCTCGACGTTGAAGTAAACTTTTTCCAGCACCTCGCGCGTCACGTCGCCCGGAGCAATCATCACCATGCACTGCCCGCTATAATTCCGCGGGCCCCAATACCAATAGTTCTGGTGCCCGCTGATCGCCGGCGGCAGACCGTACCGCGGCCCAAAATAATCGATCGCGCCAGCCTCGCCATAGTTCCCCGTGAAAATGGCGCAATCGGCGCGTTCGTCTTCTGGAATGGTGTAGTAAACCTTGGCTACCGCCGCGGCCAGCTCCGGCCAGCCATGCATATCGGCATATTGTTGAGACAGTTCTTCCAGCTCCGTGTTCTCCGTTTTCTCCGGTGTAGCCCCGAGAGCCTTTTCATACGCGATGAATTTCTCTTCAGACATCATGGGCATGGCGAACGGCCAGGCGATAGCTCCCCGCAGAAAAATCAGCACCGCAAACGCCACGCGAACAACCAAGCCAGCGGTCCGAGGAATCCGCGCGAACCACGACTCCGCCGCCACTCCCCCTGCCGCAAAAAGCATGGGATACGTTGGCGTAAGGTA
>JBEKVU010000568.1:0-2657 GCA_049513775.1 Candidatus Acidiferrum sp. | reverse complement strand
TGGATTCGCACGCCACGTTCCGCAGCCATCCTCCGCATTCGCGCCGAGGCCATTCGCGCCGCGCGTAACTACATGGACGACCAGGGCTACACCCTCACGGACGCGCCGATTTTTACGCCCGCCGCCTGCGAAGGCACCTCCACGCTTTTCGAAGTGAACTACATCGACGACCAAAAAGCCTATCTCACGCAAAGCGGCCAGCTCTACGGCGAAGCCCTGGCCATGGCCTTGGGCAAGATCTACACATTTGGTCCTACCTTTCGCGCGGAAAAATCCAAAACGCGCCGTCACCTCACAGAATTCTGGATGCTCGAACCGGAAGCCGCCTACGCCGACCTCGACGACGTAATGAATCTCGGCGAAGGCCTGGTGAGCGCCATCGTGCAATCCGTGGTGAAAAATAAATCCCGCGAACTGGAAACTCTGAAGCGCGACGTAAAGAAGCTCGATAATGTAAAGGCTCCCTTCCCACGGATCAGTTACGAAGAAGCCATCGCCGTGCTCAACAAACACGGTAACCCGGCAAAATTCGGCGACGACCTCGGCGGCGACGAAGAAACCATCGTCTCCAACGAGTTCGACCGCCCTGTCATGGTCCACCGCTACCCCTCCGCCATAAAAGCCTTCTACATGCAACCCGACGCCGCTCGTCCCGATTTGGCACTCGCCTTCGACATGCTCGCCCCTGAAGGTTATGGCGAGATCATCGGCGGTAGCCAGCGTATCCATGACTACGATTTGCTAGTTAAACGTTTGCGGGATAACAACTTACCCGAGGAATCATTCCAGTGGTACCTGGACCTGCGCCGCTATGGCAGCGTGCCCCACGCCGGCTTTGGCCTCGGCCTTGAGCGCACCGTAGCCTGGATTTGCGGCACCGAACACATTCGCGAGGTCATCCCCTTCCCTCGCATGCTCTACCGCGTGTACCCTTAACTGGGGTAGTAAAGGGCCGGCTCAAAGACTCGGTCCGGTAGATTCATCTGGCTTGGAGCCTCTCCGGCGCCCAACGCTGGCTCGCAGTTCTGGCGGTTACCAACACAGTGCCCGCAGTTAGAGTGGGTCGGTTGTAGCTTGACGCGTGCCTGGCACACGTCTGCGTTCGCGCGGATGTTGCCTTCACGCGCCACAGCCCGGCTCATCGGTTGAAGGCTTCGCAAATGACGCATCAAAAAGTTCGCATTATCGGTGTTCCGATGGACCTCGGCGCCAGCCGCCGCGGGGTCGACATGGGCCCCTCCGCCCTGCGCGTCGCAGGTCTGCAAACGCGCCTCAAGCAGCTCGGCCACCAAGTGGAAGACATCGGCAACATTTCCGTGAAGCAACCCGAGGAAATGTCCTACGGCGAAAAACGCGCCAAGTACTTAGCTGAAATTGCCGAAACCTGCAAAGACCTCGCCGAAGCAGTACAAAAATCCCTCGAAGAGAATTATTTCCCGCTGATCCTCGGCGGCGATCATTCCATCGCCACCGGCGCAGCCTCCGGCGTCTCATCCTTTTTCCGCAAAGAAAAAAAGGACATCGGCTATATCTGGCTGGACGCCCACGGCGACATGAACACGCCGGAATCTTCGCCTTCCGGTAACGTCCATGGCATGCCGCTGGCCGCGATCATGGGCTATGGGCCGCCAGAACTCGTCGATCTAATGGGTTTCAAGCCCAAAGCCGAGCCCGGCAACATCGTCATCGTCGGCGCGCGCGACCTGGACGCCCAGGAACGCAAGATGATGAAAAAATCCGGCGTCCACGTCTTCACCATGCGCGACATCGACGAGCGCGGCATGCGCGAGGTCATGAGCGATGCCCTCAAATACGCCATGGACGACACCGGCGGCATCGCCGTCAGCCTG
Organism: Candidatus Acidiferrum sp.; assembly: GCA_049513775.1. GTDB lineage: Bacteria > Acidobacteriota > Terriglobia > Acidiferrales > UBA7541 > Acidiferrum. The sequence goes on along the minus strand of JBEKVU010000568.1, from coordinate 807 downwards.
GACATGGACTTCGTCGATCCGAGCGACGCACCTGGCGTAGGCACCGCCGTCCGCGGCGGCGTCACTTACCGCGAAGCCCACTTAGCTATGGAAATGATCGCCGACAGCGACGCCATGGCCTCCCTCGAAGTAGTCGAAATCAATCCCGTAATCGACGAACACAACCGCACCGCCCTCCTGGGCGTAGAACTAATCCTCTCCGCCCTAGGCAAAAAAATCCTATAAGCCATCTGCGGTAATTGTCGGTCGCTAAACCTTTAGGCCGCTAGACGCTTCTTCTTGTTCTTGATTCCCGCAGTCTTCGAGCGTTTTTCCCCGCCACGAACCATCGGGAGTTTGCCGACTCCGGTCCCAGCCAGCAACCGCCGTGTCTCCTGCCTGTTCGCCGGCGTCCGCGTTCGCGGAAATATTCCGCCGCGTCCAGCGTCGAAACCATCTGTGCTACCGCCATGTTGATCGGCTGATTTACGGCCACTCCCTGCGCCTCCGCGGCCTTTTCCGCCCTTTCCTTGAGCGCTGGTAGCATTCTCAAAGCAAAATTGCTTCGTCTCATGGTTGTTGGCTGCCCCCTATTTCTCTTTGCGCCTCGCCAGGCAAATAATCCTGATTCGAGGCTGGGTCTTCACCCCAGCAAAATGTCGAACGTTGAACGTCACTCGAAATCTCCGGTCGAGTGCAGCCGGCAGCATCAGCAGCCCGATCTTCTTGGCGTCACTCGGCTTCGCGAATGGTTTTGGCTTTTGTGGCACAGGCACTCTTGCCAGTGCATGGTCGCAGCAGCATCGCAAATCGTCCTATCCCTCTTCT
>JBEKVU010000567.1:0-2667 GCA_049513775.1 Candidatus Acidiferrum sp. | reverse complement strand
CTGGGTGGCGGCTTTGCGAAGTTTTTCGCTCTCCAGCCCGTGGTGCAATCGCTCGACAATAACGCAAACCGAGCAATTGCCGCTGCCGGGCCTTTCCCCGGTGGCGAAACCAATCCCCTGAATTGGCCGGTCACCGAGACGATTTTAGGAAATGGCCAGGGTTTTTCGACCGAACGTCCGGGGTTTGGATTGCCCGCAGGCGGTCAATATGATCATCGTTCCGACTTTTATGTTGGCGACCAGTGGAAGCTTAAATCCAATTTAACCGTAACCCTAGGTTTGCACTACGGGCGCGACACTGGACGCACGGATAGCGATCTGGGTCCAGATCCTGGGCTCGCCGTGTTCAACAATCAATTTTTCAACAATCTGCAGAAGGGCGTAAACAATCCGAATAAGAATTTTGGCCCGCAAGTTGGTATTGCTTGGGATCCGTGGAAGAATGGAAAGACCGTCTTCCGCGCAGGCGGCGGCATTTACTACGAGAACGCCATCTTCAACAACGTGCTGTTCGACCGCCCCGGAAGGTTGACTACCGGCCTATTCCTCGCGGAAGGTGTTACCTGCGCAAACGGTACAGCGGTCCCCACCGGCAATCTTCCGGCCGGGGTCGCGCCCCCTTCGTACTGCGGTCAGCCGATCGGCCAAGTTGCTAATCAGATCGCTGCTGATCAGACTGCCTATCAGGCTGCTATCCTTGCTGCTGGCCCATCCACCAATCCCAACAATGTTGCAAACAATCTCTTTGACACCGCCGCCGAGGGCGTGCAGTTGCTCGCTCCCGACTACGTCTCTCCACGCTCGGTGCAGATGAACTTCGGCGTTCAGCGCCAGATTAGTTCCAACACCACGCTGAGCGTGGACTACGTCCGCAACGTCGGCACTCATTTCCTTTTGGCCGTCGATACCAATAAGAGCGGCGACGCACGTTTCCTCAACGTGCCTATCGCCCAGGCTGCGATTTCAACTACCAACAGCCAAGCCGGATGCGGGGCCGGCACGGACGCCGCGTCGATTGACTGCGCCATTAAAAACGGTGCGACCATCAGCTCCTATGCGGCCAACGGCCTCGATTCCACCGGCGACTTCACCGGCAACTTTGGCGTCTGCAACACCTGCGCCTTCGCTGGAGTCAATCCAAACGTGGGACAAAACCAAATGCTCTTTCCGATCGGCCGATCCGTTTACAACGGCCTGCTGGTGGAGCTCAAATCCAATCTCAAGAATCCTCTTCCTGGTGTTCGCAACATGAGCCTGATCGCCTCCTATACGCTGTCGCGTTATACCGCCAACGGTGACGCTGGTGGCTCTGGGGACGGGGACTTCGTCAACAACGCCTTCGATTTCAATAACCCGCTGAAGGCATATGGGCCGAACGGACTGGACCGTACGCATCTCGTCAGCGTCGGCGCCGTGCTTGATCTTCCCTACGCCGCCCGCCTCGGGCTGACTGCTCACTACGCTTCCGCTGCGCCGCTTACGTTGACTCTGCCGCAGTCCGGCGCTCCCGGTGAGATCTTCCGCACCGACGTGACGGGAGACGGAACTGTTGGCGACATCGTACCCGGAACCAACGTGGGATCCTTCGGGCGCAGCGTTAAGGCCGGCGACCTGAACAACGTCATCACAGCCTACAACAACAACGACGCCGGAAAGCTGACCCCAGCGGGTGCGGCGTTGGTCTCGGCGAATTTGTTCACGCAGGCTCAATTGGTCAGCTTGGGCGCCGTCACTCCTACTTTGGCGCTCGCTCCTGCTGGACAGGTCGGCATGTCTCCCCTCTTCACTTTTGACGCGCACATCTCTTGGGAAATCAGGCTTTCTAAGGCCATGCATTTCTTGCCCGAACGCGTGATCCTAGAGCCGCAAATTGCGCTTTATAACCTCTTCAACTTCCACAACTACGATCCGTTTGGCGACGAGCTCAGCGGTGTCTTGAATGGATCGCCGGGCAGTGCCAATGGCACCACCCGTGCCGATCGCGCCGGTGCTCTGATCACCCCGGGATCGTCCTCTGGCGTGAACTGGTACGCCGTTCCACGTCAGGCGGAGTTCGGCGTTAAGCTGAATTTCTAACCGCACCTGAACCCAAAAGCGGGGAGCGTTTTGCTCCTCGCTTTTTTTTGGTGTGCCGAGGAACTACAAGATATCGAGAACTCTGCGAGCGCGGCATCGCTGCGCAGGAAGCCGCGCAAACCTCCGGCAGCTCCGATGGACCATGGCACCTCGCCAACACTCCACCGTTGAAACTCGCTCTGTCGAACGCTTACTTCGTCTCGCTCGGACTTCCCGAGCTCACGGCTCATGGTTAGTTCAACCCGCCGAACCGCCGGATGCGGACCCGCATGTCCGGTCGTGTGGGAGGGGAGGACGGGTAACCGCTCCTCTATCCCCGATCTTGCAAGATTTCGCCGCGCGTCTCGCCTGCGTATTCCCTGATAATGTTGGACCATGAATGACCGGCAAGACGCGCGATGAATCAGCGCACCCGAGCAGACGTCTCGCTGGTGTTGTGCTCGCTCTTGTGGGGCGGTACCTTCGTCATCGTAAAAAATTCTCTCGATCACGTTTCAGTACTTTTGTTTTTGGCGATCAGGTTCACTCTGGCTGCGGCGCTGATGGCTTCGTTCCGTCCGCGGGTATTGCGCCGGCTGCAAAGGGACGAAC
>JBEKVU010000566.1:0-2673 GCA_049513775.1 Candidatus Acidiferrum sp. | reverse complement strand
GATCAATGCGCTCGCCGCTCTTCCGCAAACCTTCGACCATCGCCTCCGGGTCGTCCGGAAAAGTGTATTTTTCTCCGTCGAGCCGTGCAATGCGGATAAAGCGCCCATGAACCTTAATATCTTTGCCGCAAACCTTCATACCAAAACTCCTCGGTAGTCGCAACGACCACTGATGCCCAGTGAACTAGAGTCAAGACGCCGTTGGCATCGAGCGGGTTGCAGGTTGCGACTTAGTTCTCCGTTTCGCATCATTATTCTGTCGCATTCTTTTCTAGCTTTCGCCAAATCAGTTAATTTCAGTGCGTTTCATTCCTAGCAGTGCAGTTTGCGCAGTTGCGCTTAATCCTTGAGCCCAATCGGCGCTGTAAGCATCTCCTAGTTGCTCGAAACGATGGGTCGTATACGAAGGCGCCGCGCAACCATCGACTTCAATCGCTGCATTTGTTCGCTGCGGCGGAGGGCCATAAGTTCCTTGGGAATGGATCTCTCGACGCCGCGAATGGCGTTCCAGAAATACGCCGCCAGCAGCAAAAAACCACCGATAACATAAGGCTTGTGCGTCATCTGATACACGCCGCGAAAAATCTGCCACACGGGATGATTGCCGAGAAGATAGTCTTTGCGTCCCATGTGCAAACGCTCGGTCAGGGCGCCGTGTGATGCGCTGCTCTGGCTGCGATGGTGCACGAAACTCTTTTCAAGAAAAGTGCGCGTTTCCCAGCCTTTGGCGCGGGCGCTCAAGACGGCGATCAGATCGATTCCGCCAGATTTTATGGCGGGGTAACCCCCGATTGCGGCAAAGCACTCGCGACGAAACATCTGGCACATGCCGGACACATGCTCTATGCCGACAAACTCATAGTTGTAACTCACGTTCCTTTCCTGGAAAGCCGTGCCAGCGACACCCAGTTTGGGGTTCTGCTCGAAGCGCTCCATGAGAAACGCGAAATAATCGGGCTCGAAAGAAACGTCCGCGTCGAGGTTGCCAATCACGTCGTACTGCAAATCGCCGAGTCGCGCGACGCCGGTGCTCACGGCAAAAGCCTTTCCGGCAAAGCTGCGCTCGCGGCGCTCGGGCATTTGTATCAAGTCAATCCAGGGGTACTCCGCTGAATACTTCCTCACGAGTTCTTCGGTCTTGTCCGTCGAGCCGTCGTTGACAATCACCCATTTCTTGGGCGGTACCGTTTGCGCCACCACGGACTTCAGAGTCAGTTCAATAAGCGCCGCCTCATTGCGCGCCGGCGTGATTAACACGTAGCTGAGAGTATTGGTCATGGCCAAGCAATCGGGGCAAATGCCGGGACCGCGCCCCGTTCACGGCGAATGCGGCAACACTTGATTCTACTACGAGGGTGAAATGGGTCGGGCACGAATGAGGCGGTGAGGCTCAACTCGCCAAGAGCGTCCCTGACTCGCAGCAGCTGTATTTCAAACCTGAACAGGGACCGGACTGTTCAGCTTCGCGGCCACGGACTGTTCCAAGAAACACGCGGTTTCGGCCACCACGCGAGCCTGCTGTTCGGCCGTCAACTGCGGGAACATGGGAAGCGAAACGATCTCCGGCGCGATTTTCTCCGTGACAGGAAAAGCTCCGGTCTTGTGTCCCATGTACGCATAGGCCTTTTGCTGATGCAGCGGCACGGGATAGTGAATTCCGGTGTCGATCTTGGCGTCCGCAAGATGCTTTTGCAGCCCGGTGCGGTCGTCCACACGAACCACGAACAAGTGATATACCGGCCGTGATCCTTGCGGCTCGAATGGCAGAATCAGTCCATTAGCCTTGCCAAACAATTCCATGTAACGCTGGGCCGCCACCTGACGCGCCTTGTTCCAATCCGCAAGATGACGAAGTTTTACGGTGAGAAATCCCGCCTGGAGTGAATCGAGACGGCCGTTGTAACCCTCCATGTCGTGATAATACTTTTTCGCCTGACCGTGATCGCGAATCATGCGCATCTTGCGCGCCATTTCTTCGTCGTTGGTGGTCACCGCGCCCGCTTCGCCGCAAGCTCCCAGGTTTTTGCCGGGATAAAAGCTGAAGGCGCCGACTTGACCCATCGAACCGGCTTTTCTCCAGCGGTTTTCTTTCTTCGAGAAATATTCAGCACCGTGAGCCTGGCAGGCGTCTTCAATCACGATTAGGTTAAAACGCCGGCCCAATTCGAGGATGGCGTCCATGTCCGCAACTTGTCCGTAAATGTGGACTGGAACAACGGCGGTGACCGGAGACTTCGTCTGCGTGTGGATCAGTTTCCCCGTGGACGCATCTTTGTGGCAATCACGCTCGAGATATTCCTGAAGTTTAGCGGGGTCTATGCAATAGGTTCGCTCATCGATGTCTACAAACGCGATGTGCGCGCCGGCTTGGGTGATGGCTTCGGTGGTAGCGATAAATGTGTGCGGCACTGTGATCACGGTGTCACCTTGCTGAACGCCCGCTGCCATTAGCGCGAATCGCACTGCGTCGGTCCCGCTCGCCAAACCCACGCAAAACTTGGCGTCGCAAAATTTCGCGAATTCCCGCTCAAACTCTTCGACCATCGGTCCACCGACGAATCCGGCGGTGCGCAAGACCTTCTGACAAACCGCCAGAAGCTCCGCCTCGAGTTCGACGTGCGGTGTAACCAGATCGAGAAACGGAATTTTTTCATTGCTTGGCATATTTTTGGG
>JBEKVU010000565.1:0-2678 GCA_049513775.1 Candidatus Acidiferrum sp. | reverse complement strand
CGCCTCGCCGACCACGCCTCATTCGCGCAAGCTCGCGCCGAGCTTAACGCCATCGCTAATCGTCTCAAGCAACAATATGCACCAGACATCGACGTATCCGCCGTCTCCATCATCCCTTTGCAACGCGCCATGACCGCGCAAGTTCGCCCCGCCTTGTTGCTTCTACTGGGTGCTGTGGGCTTCCTGCTTCTCATTGCGTGCGCCAATGTCGCCAACCTGCTGCTCGCCCAAGCCGCGGCGCGTCAGCGCGAACTTGCCGTGCGCGTCGCACTGGGCGCCGATCGCCTTACCCTGGTCCGGCAATTTCTTGTCGAATCTTCCGTTCTTTGCAGCATCAGTGGCGCACTCGGCATCCTTGCCGCGCGCTGGGGCGTCGACCTGCTCGTCGGACTCGCGCCCAAGGATCTTCCGCGTCTCGATTCGGTCGCGACCGATGTCCCGGTGCTCGCTTTCGTCCTCGCCCTGACCACCCTTCTCGCTGCCGGCATCGGGATCTTCACCGCCATCCGCGCTACTTCCGGTGATGTACGCGAAGCTCTCGGCCAAGGCGGCCGCGAACAAATCGCCGGACCGCGCGATCAGCGCTTTGGACGCGCGATCGTCGTCGCACAACTTGCCACCACTCTCGTTTTGCTCGTCGGCGCCGGCCTGCTCACTCGCAGTCTTGCGCGCGTGCTTTCCATTGACCCCGGCTTCCGCATCGAACACGTCGTCACCATGGACCTGGCCTTCCCGGCTCTTGATCGCGATTTCTCGGCACTCCCTACCGACGCCGAAAAACTCAAGCGCGTGCGCGAAATCAATGAACTGTTCGTTCGTTTCCGCAACCTGCCGGGCGTCCAGTCCGTCGCTGGCGCCGACGCGCTTCCGCTCGCCAGCGACTTCTCCGCCAACGGTGCGTTTCTCATACTGGAGCCCAGGCAGCCGCCGCATAGCTTCGAAGATTTCGACGCACTTTTGCACAATCCTTCCATTAGCGGGTACGCCGATTATTGCGTGGCCAGCGACGACTACTTCCGCGTCCTTGGCATTCCTCTGCTACGTGGCCGCTTTTTCGATGATCGCGACGTTCTCGACGCCCCGCACGTCGCCCTCATCAACCAAGCCCTCGCCCGCAAGCGTTGGCCTAACGAAGATCCCCTCGGCAAGAACATTGAATTCGGCAACATGGATGGCGACCTCCGCCTCCTTACCATCGTCGGTATCATCGGCGATGCCCGCAATCACCGTCTCGAAGACCGCGCTTCGCCTACCATCTACGTCGATTATCGCCAACGCCCTCAGCGCACCACGAGTTTCACCGTAGTTGTGCACACGTCTCTCCCACCGGCCTCGCTCATCTCCGCCGGACGCGGTATCGTGCGTTCTATCGATCCCGATCTGCCTCCGCACTTTCAGACCTTCGCGCAGGTCTTCGGCTCCTCCCTCGCTGGCCGCCGATTCAATCTCATCCTGGTCGCGGCCTTCGCCGGCACTGCGCTCTTGCTCGCCACCGCGGGCATCTACGGCATCATGGCTTACTCCGTCGCGCGGCGCACCCGCGAACTCGGCGTTCGCATGGCTCTCGGCGCCACCGCCGCCGACGTGCTCCGCCTCGTGCTCGGCCAGGGCCTCGGCACCACGGCGCTCGGGGCCTGTCTCGGCATCGGCGGATCCTTCGCCTTAACCGGCCTGATGCGCTCCTTGCTTTTCGGTGTCAGCCCATTCGACCCGCTCACACTCGCCGCCGTAACGCTCCTGCTTACGGCAGCATCGCTCGGGGCCTGCTGGATTCCCGCCCGCCGTGCCACCCGCGTGGACCCCCTCGAGGCGCTGCGCTATGAGTGAATCGCGAACCGTGAACCATCGTTTCACGCTCGGCATGCACGCACCACCAACGATCAAGGAGCCCCAGTGGAACCACTGATCCAGCTAAACAATGTCGAAAAATCCTACGACGCCGGCGGCAGTAAATTCTTCGTGCTGCGCCGCATCAGCCTGGAGATTCAGCCCGGCGAGTTTGTCACCTTCATGGGTCCGAGCGGCGCTGGCAAATCCACTTTGCTGAGCATTCTCGGCATGCTGGACAGCGCGTGGACCGGCGAATATTTCTTCAACGGCGAAGCGGTCCACAAACTCAACGTCAAGAAGCGCAACGAGCTTCACAAAGCCAACATCGGCTTCGTCTTCCAGAGTTACCACCTGATCGACAACCTCACGGTCTTCGAGAACCTCGAACTTCCGCTTTCCTACAAAAATGTCCCGAACAAAGAGCGCCAAAGTCTCGTCTGCGATACCCTCGACCGCTTCCATATCGTCGGCAAAAAAGATCTTTACCCGAATCAACTTTCCGGCGGCCAGCAACAACTCGTCGGCGTAGCTCGCGCCGTCATCCTGAATCCGAAATTAATCCTCGCCGACGAACCCACTGGCAACCTGCACTCCGCGCAAGGCGAGGAAATCATGCAGCTCTTCAAAGCACTCAACGATTCCGGCACCACCATCATCCAGGTCACGCACTCGGAAACCAACGCCGCCTACGGCCACCGCATCGTGCAACTCAAAGACGGCTGGCTCGCCAGCGGAACCACCGTCGGCCCGGCCCATGCCGCGCAATGATGCCCCGTGACTTACAGTGCTCACGGTTTACCCCGCAGGATTTAGGAAGAGCCTGTCGCCGCTTTTGAGGTCCACCAGAT
>JBEKVU010000564.1:0-2680 GCA_049513775.1 Candidatus Acidiferrum sp. | reverse complement strand
CTGTCGCCAAATTGCATCTTTCGTATTACTTCGCCGCTCGGAAATTTCAAGAGCCCCGAATTCTTCGGATTCAGGGCGTCGTTCCCGGCAATTTCATCGGATCCCACAAACGTGAAGCTGCCCCACATCAATTGACGCACCGCGGAGGGCAGCGGAAAATTGCGAAATCCATTTAGCTCTAGCGCGACAGTTGTATCCTCTGATGGTGCGTGGGCTACGAAATAGCGCCCATCCGGCGAAAAATGCATGCGAATGAATTCGAAATTGCCGCTGTCCAAGAGTCTGCCGATCTCCATGAGAAGATATACAAGATAGTTACGCGGCGGAGAGAAAGTCTTCTTCAAGAATTTTTGCTCGCCTGTTGCCACGTCATAGATCGTCAGGTCAAAATCCGGGTTGTAACAGGCCAGGTAGGTACCCTCAGGAGACAGCTCGCTCTGCATGCACCCACCGGGGATTACCATTTCCGTTGTCGCGGTGCGCTCTTCATCGGGCACGGACCACGCTTCCACGCGCAACGTTGGGGTATGAAACAGAATGGACTGTGAATCCGGCGTGAACTGCGCGGGATACGCATCCGGCGCGTAAATGGTGAATTTCGCCGCGAGTGGTTCTCGCGTGAGCACGTAAATCGTGGCTTCGTCCTGGGCCAGCAGATATTTCCCGTCAGGACTAAAGCGCAAGCGGCGAACGGCCGACTGCAGCGGTGGATTGAGCGTGGTCTTACCGAAAACATGATGCAACTGTTCTTTGTGCCCCAGACCCGCATAGCTCACGACTTGGGCCTGCCATTTTTGGTAGTCCGCCGAGTTCGTTGTGGTTGTCGTTGCAGCCTTGCACGACGCCGTCGTCGTTGTTGCCTGCTTGCGCATTTCGCGCAGACGCCGCTCGTCCGCCCGGGTAGCGCCAAAAAAATCGGAAAGCCAGCTACCTGTCTTGCCCTTGGTCTGCGCCAGGCGGTCGAAAAAATCTGGAAATGCGTGTGGCGCGTAGCCAGCGCTGGTGATCAGCTGAAGTCCCACCTGGTCGGCGATCAATTGTTCCTGTTTGTTTTCACCACCAATTCGTTCGAAGGCCTTCTTCTTGCGCACGACGTTCTCTTGCAGTATTTGATAATTGCGAAAAATGTCTTCGCGTGTTCCCGGCTCTGTCACGCCGAGAGCATCGCGCATCAGTTGCGTCATATCGGCGGCTGGCTGGTGCGTCAGTGCGTGCCCCAGTTCGTGCCCCATCACGCTGGCCAACTCATCTTCGCTCCGCGTCATGGCAATCAGTTTCCGCGAGACATAGATGCGCCCGCCGGGAAGCGTGAGGGCGTTCGCGACGGGCAAATCAAAAAGGAAAAATTGGATTTTCAGGCCGGTGGGCGGCGCTTGGGCCAACAGTTTCGCGCCAATTCTTCGAACATACCCTGCGACGTCGTCGTCATCGATAACCAAGAAGTCTCGCTGAATCTGCTCCGCGATTGCGTCGCCCAGGTCCATTTCCTGGCGGTCGCTGAACATGTCGGACTTGGCGTCTGGTGTCGGGATGATCGGCGCCGCACAAGCTGGCAAGACTTGCGACGATAACCTCGACTCTTGTGCGCCGCCCTCCACCGCCTGCGCCAATGCACCCACGGCGATCATTGCCGCTGCACAGCATGCGCGTGACATGTTCAAGACTGGCTCCGTCGGGGCCCGCCCCGTTACGTGCACGGAACACTAACATCTGGGGGCCGCCCGAACAAGATGACCGTTCGGGAGCACTGCGTTTTTGTAACTGGGCGGGGATCGCCAACCGGCGCGGGATCGGAGATGGAGCAGGCGCACAACTCCGCCTATTCCTTGTCTACGTCGTCCAGATCAACCTCGACTTTGCCTTTGGTGCGCTTGGCCATTAAGTAGGAGCGGATGAAGGGATCGAGGTCGCCGTCGAGGACGCGGTCGACGTCGCCGACTTCGAACTTGGTGCGATGATCCTTGATCAGGCGATACGGCTGCATCACGTAGGAACGGATTTGGCTGCCGAAGGAAATTTCTAGTTTGGTTTCGTCGAGCTTGTCGGTGTGGGCCTGACGCTTTTTGATCTCTTCGTCGTAAAGACGCGAGCGGAGCATCTTCATGGCCATGTCGCGGTTCTTGCCCTGGCTGCGTTGCGCCTGGCAAGCCACCACGATGTTCGTCGGCAAGTGCGTGATGCGTACGGCGGTTTCTACTTTGTTTACGTTTTGCCCGCCCTTGCCGCCGGAGCGGTAGGTGTCCACGCGCAAATCTTCGGGGCGAATATTGATTTCGATGCGATCGTCGATTTCGGGGATCACGAAGACGGAGGCGAACGAGGTGTGCCGCCGGGCGGCTTGATCGAAGGGAGAAATGCGCACCAGGCGGTGTACCCCGGTTTCGCCGGCGAGCAGTCCATAGGCATTTTCGCCGGCGAACTGGATGGTGGCGTTTTTGATGCCCGCTTCTTCGCCGGGCGTTTCGTCGAGGACTTCCGCTTTCATGCCTTTGCGTTCCGCCCAGCGGAGGTACATGCGCAGCAGAATCGCGGCCCAATCCTGCGACTCGGTGCCACCGGCGCCAGGCTTGATGGTCATCATGGCGTTGAGGTGGTCGGTTTCGCCGGAGAGCAGCGTTTTGGTTTCTAGCTCGCTGATGTAGGTTTCGGCGTTATCGAGTTCGCGCGATAAATCTTTCAG
>JBEKVU010000563.1:0-2685 GCA_049513775.1 Candidatus Acidiferrum sp. | reverse complement strand
TCAGAAGACGGTGAAGGCGAAAGGGAAACCTGCAGAGCGGCGAAGCCCTTGTGGCGAACGACGACTCGCACCTCCGGCCCGCACGGGCGCAACTTGCTGAACCGCCGTATGCGGACCCGCTTGTGTGGGAGGGGCGAGCAGGTGACTGCTCCCCCGATCCCGAGGTTAGTGGAGGTTGCCGATTAGCGTGGGCTGGAGGATGAAGCGGAGGACGGGGTTGGGGGCTACGCCGAGCCATACCGTGGCGATGGCGGTGACCAGCAGGACGATGACTACAGTTACGGGGAAGCGGACAAGTGGGGCGGCGGCGATTTCGGCGCTGGGTTCGCGCATGTACATCAGGACGATCAGGCGGAAATAGTAGAACGCTCCGATGACGCTGTTGACGGCCATGATTACGGCGAGCCAGATTAGGTGGGACTCGACCGCGGCCTTAAAAATGTACAGCTTGCCGAAGAAGCCTGCGGTGATGGGCAGGCCGAGGAGCGAAAGCAAGAAGAGGCTGAGGGTGGCGGCCACAATGGGCTGGCGCTGGCCGAGGCCCGCGTAATCGTCGAGGGAGACGTGTTTTTCGCCCGCGCCGCCGATTTGCGAGACGATGGTGAAGGCGCCGATTTTCACCAGCGCGTAGCTCACCAGGTAGAAAAGCACTGCGGCGTATGCGGGGCCCGCACCGCCGCTGAGCTCCGGGGTCATGAAGGTGACCGAGGCAAAGGCGACGAGAATGTATCCGGCGTGGGCGATGGAGCTGTAGGCCAGCATGCGTTTGATGTTGGTCTGGACCAGCGCACCGAGGTTGCCGGCGAACATGGTGAGTACCGCGAGAATCCAGAAGGTCCAGAACCATAGATGGGTGGCGGCGGGCACAGTGGCAAAGATGCGGAGCATCAAGGCGAACGCTCCGGCTTTTGGACCGGCGGAGAAGAGTGCGGTTACGGGCGTCGGAGCGCCTTCGTAAACGTCGGGGGTCCAAATTTGGAAGGGTGCGGCGGCGACCTTGAAACCCAAGCCGATCAAAATCATGGCGAAGCCCAGCTTCAGCAGGTTGCTCGTAACATCGGCATCGCCCATTTTGTCCAGCAGGGTGGTGCCCGTGGCGCCGTAGACCAGGGCGATTCCGTACAAAAAGAAGGCCGTGGCAAAGGAGCCGAGCAGGAAATATTTCATCGCCGATTCGCCGGATTTGAGCGAGTCGCGGCGGTAGCCAGCCAAGACGTAGCTGGCGATCGAACTCATTTCAAGGCCGACGAAAGCGGTCAGCAGTTCCTGCGCGCCGGCGAGCACACCCATTCCTGCCGTTGCGAATAGCACCAGCGCGTAAAACTCCGCGGCTCCTAGATTCTCGCGCTCGAGATAAGGATCGGCAGCCAAGACTACCAATGCCGCAACAACGCCGACCAGCAAATGAAAAAATACGCTGAAGGCGTCGGACTCGATCAGTCCACCAAAACCTGGCCCCGGATACGCTCCGGCAATCACCGACAAGCCCGTACCAAGGATGGCGCCGGTGAGCGCCAGGAACGTGAAAAAATGCCGGTTCTTGATGAACGGCTGCAACAACATGATCAGCGTTCCGAATCCGCACCACAGCACCTCGGGCAGAACGCGGTAAAAGTCGTCGGGAGTCGGAATTGCGGAACTGGGCAGCATTTAGCGGAGCGCAGGCCTTTCCATGGATGTTTTTTTCGCTGTTACTCCTCGAGCGAGTCCGGCGGCAGTCGCTCCGCCGGCTGACCGAGGCACCGCTGGCGCAGCGCCTTCGTAAACGCGCTGCGGATTTACCTGGTCGATCACCGTTTGCGAAGCGGCGGCGGTGCGCCGAGTAATGTACCCCGACCCGACGCCCATCCATAGCGTCACGACGGCCATGGTGATCAAAATAAAGCGTTCGCGAGCCGAGGTGTCCGGGAGAGTTTTGTTTTTCTCGTGGGTGATCTCGCCGAAAAAGACGCGCTGGTAGGACCACAGCAAGTAGCACGCCGAGAGAATCACGCCGAGCGCGGCCCAGGACGCCCACTGCCAATGCGTCTGGTAAGTGCCGAGCAGGATCAAGTACTCGCCGACGAACCCGTTCAAGATGGGCAAGCCGAGCGACGAAAGCACGGCGAACAGGAAGAAGGCCGCGAGCTTGGGCATCGGAGTGGCCACGCCGCCGTACTCGCTGATTTCAAAGGTGTGTTTGCGGTCGTAAAGCATGCCAACGAGCAAGAAGAGTGCGCCGGTGGAGATGCCGTGCGCGAGCATCTGGTAAACCGCACCCTGCATGGAGATATTTTGAAACGCGAAGATTCCGAGAACCACGAAGCCCAAATGGCTGACGGAAGAGTAGGCGACCACTTTTTTCAGGTTCGGTTGCACGAGCGCTACTAGCGCGCCATAGATGATGCCGATGATGGCCAGCACGGCGACCCACGGGGCTGCGCGGTGCGCGGCGTCCGGAAAGAGCGGCAGGCAGAAGCGCATCATGCCGTAGGTGCCCATTTTCAGCAGAATCCCGGCGAGCATCACGGAGCCGGCGGTAGGCGCTTCAACGTGCGCGTCCGGCAGCCAGGTGTGCAACGGGAAGAGCGGGACTTTGATGGCGAAAGCCACGAAGAAGGCGAGGAACAGCAGCATTTCGCCGCGCTGATCGACGATTTGCAGCGAGCTGGCCAGAACCTCTTGAATATGCGGAAGGTCGAACGA
>JBEKVU010000562.1:0-2690 GCA_049513775.1 Candidatus Acidiferrum sp. | reverse complement strand
CCGCGGCTGGAATATTTGTCGCGCTGCTGACAGTGCTGCTGGTCTCGCGAACCGCGCTGACCGAACCCGGCAAATCCTGCCTGGAGTATCTTTCGCTGATCGCTTTTGGCTATCTTGGGCTGGTGCTCGGTGCGCGTCAGGGATCTGAGGCGCTGCGCCGCTGGGGCGGAACGGCAGTGCAAGAGGAGCAGCAGCGCGAAGGGCTAAAGCTGCTGGACACCAGCGTGCTCATCGATGGGCGCATCGCGGACATCTCCGACGCACATTTTCTGGATGGCGTGCTGGTTGTGCCGCAGTTTGTGCTGCGCGAATTGCAGATGGTGGCGGATTCGAACGATCCGCTGAAGCGGCAACGCGGGCGCCGCGGACTGGAAGTGCTGCAGCGCATGCAGAAAATGACGCACATTGATGTGCGCATTCTCGATGACGCCGCGCTCGATGGCGAGGTAGACGACAAGCTGGTGGAGCTGGCGCGCCGCACCGGCGCTAAGATCGTTACCAACGATTTCAATCTGAACAAAGTGGCTACCGTGCAAGGCCTCGCCGTGCTGAACGTGAATCTGCTGGCCAACGCCATGAAGCCGGTGGTGCTGCCCGGCGAAGCGATGCGCGTTTTGATCTTGCGCGAAGGCAAGGAGCCGAATCAGGGCGTGGCGTATTTGGACGACGGCACCATGGTGGTGGTCGACAACGCGCGGCGCCTGATCAACAAAAGCGTGGATGTGGTGGTGACGTCGGTCCATCAGACGACCGCGGGAAAAATGATCTTCGGCCGCGTGGACGAGCGCGCCGAGCAAAATTCTCCTTCGGCCAGGCAAGCCGCGGCGGGAGCGAGTTCCGCGCGCGGTGACGTTGCGCAGAATGCCGGCGACAATCCTCCGCAGACCGGACGCCAGCCAGGCTCCGGCCTTAGCGATCGCGGAAACGGTTAGTCTCACCAGCCTGCATGTCTAACTGACGGTTCGTAACGGAGAGGCTAGTTTTCCTCTTCGGCTTCGTTTGCCCTGTAGCGGAACTCTTTTCGCTTTTTCTAACTAGCGGAATCAAACCGTTCGGTAGACCAAGAACCAGTGTGTTCCCATCGCAGTCGGTTAAGGCCTGAAGGGCTCTCAGTTGAAGCAGGTTGGGATTGTCGTCGATCATTCTGGCCGCATTGGCAAGACTGCGAAGAGCGGCGATCTCTCCGCGGGCCTTCTCTAAAGCCGCTTGCGCCTCTTTTTGCGCCTTCACAACTTGCGCGAAGGCCTTCTTCATCTCTCCGGGGAACATAATGTCCTTAATGTGTGAGCAGCGGAAATGAGTTTTAGACCACACTCTGTCGCTTTAGCCGAGCGTCAAGTACAGGCTGTTTTGAAAGCTGAGCTTTTTGTTGATGGCCACATTTGGGTCATGGACCTGGAATTTCCGCTGCGAGGCTAACTTTCAACGTAACGCCGTCGGCGCTGCTAGTGGCGTGATTGTGGCGCTGTCCCGGAATACGCATGCTTCGCATTGTTCTGTTGCTGGTGGTTCGGGTACACTCAAAAGTTCGCGAAGAGGCCGGAGCAGCGACGGGGGTTGCTGCGCCCCACCGGGTTTTTCGCGCCACACAATCATGAGCCGCATTGCTGCCATTCTTCCTGCTGCCGGTCTTGGAACGCGCATGGGTGCGGAAACGCCCAAGCAGTTTCTGGAGCTGGCCGGCACGCCGATTGTGATTCACACGGTGCGGCGAATCGCATCTTGCCCGCTGGTGACGGACATTATTCTGGCTACGCGCGCGGACGTGGTGGCTTCGCTGGAGACCAAGCTGCGCGTGGAAAAATTCGCGCAAAACGTGCAGGTGATTCGCGGCGGCGATTCGCGGCAGGAATCCGTGGCGCGGGCGCTCGAGCAGGTGCCGGCGGATGCGGAGCTCGTGCTGGTGCATGACGCAGTACGGCCGTTTGTCACCGTGGAGCAGATCGCTCGGGTGATTGAAGAAGCGCGGCGGTGCGAGGCGGCGATTCTGGGCATTCCGGCGATGGACACGGTCAAAGAAGTGAAGCGCGCCAGCCTGCCCGAAGATGTGGCGTTGATTATCGGGACGATTCCGCGCGAGCGCGTGGTGCTGGCGCAAACACCGCAGGTTTTTGCGGCAAAGTTATTGCGCGAGGCGTTTGCGCGCGCCCTGGAGGATGGCGTGAATGCCTCGGATGAAGCGGGACTGGTGGAGCGGCTAGGGCATGACGTGCACGTGGTGCTGGGTTCGGAGCGCAACATCAAGATTACCAAGCCGGCGGATATGGATTTGGCGCGCTTTTATCTGGAACGGGAACGCGAGCGCAGTGCCCGATGAGTAGCTTTCGATGAGCAGCATTCGCAGCGGCATTGGCTACGACCTGCACCGGCTCGAGAGTGGCCGCAAGCTGATTGTGGGTGGGATGGAGCTGACGTTTGATAAAGGGCCGGCGGGACATTCGGATGGCGACGTTTTGGCGCACGCGATGTGCGACGCGCTGTTTGGCGCGGCGGGACTCGGCGATATCGGCACGCACTTTCCGGACAACGATCCGCAGTGGAAGGGCGCGAACAGCTTGATTTTTCTCAGGCGCGCGGCCGAGCTTCTTGAGGAGAAGCGCTTTGCCATCGAGCATGTGGATGCGGTGGTGATTTTGGAGAAACCGAAGCTGGGGCCGCATTTTCCGGCGATGCGCGAGATACTTGCGGAG
>JBEKVU010000561.1:0-2726 GCA_049513775.1 Candidatus Acidiferrum sp. | reverse complement strand
ACCCCACGCAGCCTGGATGTGGATGTAATTTTCGACCTGATGATCCACGATTTAGATATTCTGCTGGCCATCGTTCAGGAGCCGGTTACCGAAGTAAAAGCCGTAGGCATTCCGGTGCTCACGGAAAAAGTCGACATCGCCCACGCGCGGCTTGAATTTGCCGGGGGCGCGGTCGCCAACGTGACCGCCAGCCGCGTCTCCACCGAACGCGTGCGCAAGATGCGCTTCTTCCAGCAGCACGAATATATTTCGCTGGACTACTCCCGCCGCGACGCGTTGCGCGTTGGCGTCAAGCGTCCCGGTCCCCAACCGGAATTCGCATTCGAAAAATTGCCCGCGCCGGAAACCGAGCCGCTGCGCGCCGAACTCGAAGCCTTTGTTGAAGCCGTGCAAACGCGCCGTCCGCCGGTTACCGACGGCGTCGCAGGCCGCTCCGCGCTCGATCTGGCTTCCCGCGTGATGGCAAGCATCCTTGCCCACGCCGCCAGCGTCAATATCTCTAGCAAACCGCCAGCGCCTACAGCCGGCGCACCCGTTCTAGTTGAAAAAAGAGCGCAATGATCCCCAGAACCCTCGTTCCTGTCGATGCCCGACCCCCTGCGCAAAATGGCGCCGAACCGTCTACGCGTCGCCGCCCCACCGCGCTCGATGAACGTACGCTGGTTCCGGCGATGCTGCCCATTGTAGTGCTCGATGGTCGCAGCACCATTCCCGCGAATCTGCCGCTCGATTCCATTTCCGCGCGCGTGGTTGTTCCCCGCGATATCAATCGCGAAGCGTACGGCGTCGTCGAGGATCACTCCATCCCGCTGCAGCCCACGGAGCTTGACGAGCGCGTCACCGTGCCGCTTGGCTCCAAGGCCCCCGAAGTCATCGCGCCGGCCGAATTCACTCCGCCGGATATCGTGTCACCGGACGTGTTCACTTCCGGCGAAGTTCACCTCGTCGCCGAGCGCGTCAAAGAAGAGACTGCCAAGTGGGACGCCGTCAAGCTGGTCGCGTCCATCACCTTTCACGTTGTGCTGGTTTTTGCGTTGATTCAGTTTTTCGCGCGTCGCACCCCCACGCACGAACAGGAAGAAATCGCGCGGCAAATTTTCACGCCGCTCGTCGCTCCAGGGATGCTGGACCTCGAGCAGCCCAAGTCCGCTGCGCCGCCCGCGCCGCATATCAAGGTGGACCCGCGCGTGGTCGCCAAAGTTGCGCCGCCGCAACCCAAGGTGGAAACTCCTAAAGCTCCGGAAGTTCAGCGCGAGCTTCCCGCCGCGCCGGTGCCCAAATCAAGCACACAACCGCCGGCGTTGGATAACGGTCCGTCGCCGAAGTCTGATACGCCAAAGCCTAAGCAGCTGCAACTGGAAGTCCCGGATGTTCCCACGCCGAATTCCCATCTTCAGCTTCCGTCGTCGGCCACTTCTGGCACCTCACTCAACGATTTGCTCCGCGGTGGCCAAAAACCTTCCGGTCCGCGAGCCATCGGCGGTGGTGGCGCGATTCATCCAGGTGGTGGTGGCCGCGGTGGCGCCGCTTACGGTGGCCTCGAAATGCTTACGCCCAATGAGGGCGTGGATTTCAGCGGCTATCTGCAACGCGTGTATCTCACGGTCCGGCGTAATTGGTTCGCGGTGATGCCTCCGTCCGTGGAACTCGGCGAGCAAGGTATCGTCTCTTTGACCTTCCGCATCTACCGCGACGGCAGCGTGCACAGCGAAGATCCGCAAATTCTGCGCAACTCCGGCAAAGAGCCGCTGGACCGCGCGGCCTACTCTTCGGTGCGCGCCTCGAATCCCTTCGACCAACTGCCGCCGCAATTCAGCGGCCCGTTCATTGAGCTGCGTTTTACCTACTTTTACAACATCGACCCGAACAGTATTCGCTAGGGGCGCGTCACGTGGGCCTCGCGCTTCATCGAGACACCAACCAAGTACTGATAAACTGTGGCCGTGACACTGGTCCGCCAACAAATCATCGGCAGCTTGCTCCTGGCGCTCGGCGTGCTGCTTAGCTTTCCAATTCGCGCCCGCCATACCCTCTTCCCATGACCGCGCAAGACTCTTCGCCGCCGGAGAATCCTCCTTTGCTCGCGATTCTTGGCCCCACGGCCTCCGGCAAATCCGCGCTTGCCATCCATCTGGCACAACAATTCGATGGAGAGGTTATCGCCTGCGACTCCACGCAGCTCTATCGTGGTTTCGACATTGGCACCGGCAAACCCACGCTAGCCGAGCGCCAGAGAATCCCGCACCATCTTCTCGATGTATTGAGCCCCCAAGAAGAAGCCGCCGCCGGTGGCTACCGCGAAATAACCATCGCCGTTTTGCACGATCTCCGCACCCGCAAAAAACTTCCGATTCTCACGGTGGGCACCGGCCTCTATATGCGCGCGCTGTTTGAGGGACTCGCCGACCTTCCGCTGCGTTCTGAAGAACTCCGCACCCGCCTGCGCGCCAGCATCGCAAAGTATGGTGAGGCGCATCTACACCGATTGCTCCAGCGCCTCGATCCGCAATCCGCGAATCGCATCGCTCCGGCCGATACACAAAAACTGTTGCGCGCCGTCGAAGTCTGCGTGTTAGCACGGCGGCCGCTGACCGAAGTACACAACCAAGGCCGCAATCCGCTACAAGGCTGGCGCATCCTAAAAATCGGTCTGCGACCCGAGCGCGAACTGTTGTACGAACGGATCCACGCCAGAATCGATCAAATGCTGGCTCAAGGCTGGCAAG
>JBEKVU010000560.1:0-2728 GCA_049513775.1 Candidatus Acidiferrum sp. | reverse complement strand
CAACGGCTTGGGCAACATTTTCTTTCGGATTTGGAATGCCGCGAACAGATAGCGCGGGCAATCGGTGTGTCGCGGCATTCGATTGGCGGCGCGCGCGTTGCTAGAGAGAATTCGTGCTGGGTGGAAATTGGCGCGGGTCATGGCGAAATGACGGAGCAACTGGTGGCCAGCGGTGCTCCGGTTTACGCCATCGAATTGGATGCGCCGCTGGTGGCTGGGCTGCGACGGCTCGCCAAACAGTTTGCAAACCTCACGGTGATTGAGGGCGATATTCTGCAGATTGATCTCGCCGCGATTGCCCTGGGGCGCCGCTTGCGAATCTACGGCAACTTGCCGTACTACATCACCTCGCCGATTCTGCAGCGGCTGTTTGGCGTGGCCGACATGCTGGATGAGATTCACATTGTGATTCAGCACGAGGTCGCGCTGCGGCTGGCCGCTGCGCCGGGCAGCAGCGACTACGGCTACCTTTCGGTGCTTACGCAATATTATTCGCGGCCTGACATTGCCATGGAAATTCCGCGCGAGGCGTTTACGCCGCCGCCGGAGGTGGAGTCCGCGCTGGTAACGCTGCGGTTTCCTGGCGCGCGGGCTGCGCTAGATGTGGCCGATGAACAAGCGTTTTTTGATTTTGTGAAATTGTGCTTCGCAAAAAAACGCAAAACGTTGGTGAATAACTTACGCGGGCTAGCTACGCCCACTATCGTTCGCAACGCCTTGGAAGCGATGGAGTTGCGGCCTGACGCGCGAGCTGAGCAGCTAAATGTTGCGCAGCTTGCCGCTTTGCGCCAGCGGCTGGAAGCATGAATTTCTTCGTGCGCGCCTACTAAAAGATTAACATTTGCGTAGCTCTCCGGTAACACGTCCCGCCTACTAATAGAAAGTCGTAGTCACGCCGCTCCGAACGAGCATCGGTGTCGTGGAGTCCTGCCCGCGTCGGTTGATGGAATTTTTGTGCGCACACATCCAAGGAGGAAGCTTATGTCTACTGGTTCGCGTGTAAAACGCAGATTTCGTTTTCCGTCCCAGGTCTTTTCAAAAAAATTGGCAATTCTTGGGTTAACTTTGGCAATCGGAACTGCCGGGGCGCTGGTCGGCAAGGTACATGCCGACAACGATTATGCGAATCATTTCAGATTTGAGCCAGATAGTCTGGTGCTGAGCCGTAGCGTTTATGTTGGGAAGGCCTTGACCGTCACAATCGGCGAGACATTGCCGCTGGGGTGCGTTGGGGGACCGAACGGCAGTTCCGTCGTCGCAGTTCCAACCACCACGCCTGGGACCGCGACGGACGTCACTGTACCGTGCGGCATCGCCAGCGATAACGGGGAATATCCGAACCTTTTCGACTCGCACAACGTCTGGAACAACGCGGCTACCGATGGTAGCTTTGGCGTCACGTCGCCGATCTTTCTGGATAACATCACCACCGATGGTTGGCTGTTGGGCAGCTTGCCGATTCCGAGCGATCAGATTGTGACCAGCTTTAGTTCGAAGTCGGAGTTAGCATTGAACCGCTCAAAGGACGGAAAATCCATCACCTTCATGGGCTATCGAGGCGGACCGGGGTGCGGAGGTTTTCCTGTGTCCCCGACCGCGCCAAACCTGCTCGACGTGTCGAACGCCAACACGCCCGGGGTCTGCGATCCGACGAACCCGATCATCACGAGCTCCCCGAGCAGTCCGGTCGTGCCCACGGCATATTACCGAGCCGTCGTTGAAGTGGCTGGGAATGGCCATCTGACCATCACGGATGGAAACGCGTACAGCGGGGACAACGGGCGCGCGGCATTGAAAGCAGCAAATGGCCTGTACTACATGACGGGAAACGACAACAGCGGCAACCTCTCTAAGAAGCAGTTGACCACCACCCCGATTGGCATCGATCTGGTCAATGCGACTGGCGCCGAACTGCTTTCACCTGGCGGCGCGCCACCGGTTCCGCCGAACATCGCTGAGATTGGGCGGCTGGAGATCGGTACAGACAAGCCAGGCAAAGACACCAACTTCCGCGGCTTGACGATCTTCAACAATACGCTGTATGTGAGCAAAGGGAGTGGCAGCAACGGAGTCAACACCGTATATCAGGTGGGAAGCACGGGCGTACTGCCAACCGGGACGGCAGCCGAGCTTGCAACGGCAGCCATAACGATTCTGCCTGGATTCCCCAACACCGCGGCGAGTACGTCCACGGCCTTTCCGTTCGGCATTTGGTTCGCTGATGCGAACACTTTGTATGTTTGCGACGAGGGCGATGGAGTCCTCGTGACACCGGCGGTGAGCGGGAACGTGGCCGACGCACAATCGCTGGCTACGGCTGGGTTGCAGAAGTGGAGCTTGGTGAACGGAACTTGGACGATGCTCTACGTGCTGCAAGACGGGCTGGATATCGGCGTGCCCTATAGCGTGGCGAATTATCCAGCGGCGCTGAACCCTGCGACGGGCGGTTGCCGCAACATAACGGGACGGCACAACCTTGATGGCACGGTGACCATTTACGCGATCACATCCACGATCAGCGCCAACGGAGACACCGGCGCGGATCCCAACAAACTGGTGAAGGTCCGTGATCAGGTGAGTGCAACCACGTTACCGTCGGGCGATGGCGACCACGATCGGGATGACCGGCTCGGTCACTTCGTGACCATTCGAGCGGCAAGAGCCGGCGAAGTGCTGCGTGGAGTGGCTTTTGCTCCCCGCGATGATGGCCGCGGAGACGAATACCGCT
>JBEKVU010000559.1:0-2768 GCA_049513775.1 Candidatus Acidiferrum sp. | reverse complement strand
ACAAGCGGATGCGTGGGCGCCAGGATGATCGCGCTAGCACCGTAAATCGTGTCGATACGCGTGGTGAAAACTTCGATCGATTCCCCGCCGTCGATGTCGCTCACAACGAAATTCACGCGGGCGCCCTGGGATTTGCCGATCCAGTTGCGCTGCATGGTGATGACGCGGTCGGGCCACGTGCCTTCGAGGAGTTTCAGATCATCGAGAAGTTGCTCGGAGTAGGCCGTGGTCTTCAGAAACCATTGCTCGATTTCGCGGACTTCCACACGAGTGTCCTCGTGACGCCAGCAGAACCCGTTGATAACCTGTTCGTTGGCCAGAACTGTGCAACATTTGGGGCACCAGTTGACGCGGCTCTTTTTGCGATACGCCAGTCCGCGCTCGAGCATGCGCAGAAAAAACCACTGATTCCAGCGGTAGTATTCCGGCTCGCAGGTCGAGATTTCGCGGCGCCAATCAAAGCTGAAACCAAAGCGGCGGAGGGTGCGTTGGAATTCGGCGATATTTTTGTTGGTCCACTCGCGCGGGTGGGTTTTATTTTTTATTGCGGCGTTTTCCGCGGGCAGCCCGAAAGCGTCCCAGCCCATGGGGTGGAGAACGTTGAAGCCGCGCATGCGCTTTACCCGGGCGACGACGTCGCCGATCGTATAGTTGCGCATGTGGCCCATGTGCATGGTCCCGCTGGGATACGGGAGCATTTCGAGGACGTAATATTTTGGTTTGGTGTGGTCGGCTTCCGTTTCAAATACGCGCGCGGCTTCCCAACGCTTCTGCCATTTGGCTTCGATTTCTCGCGGGTTGTAGGTGGGCTGAATTGTCTGGTCGGCCACGCCTAAGTTTATCCTTTTTTGCTTTTGCGTGTTTTTGATTTCGAAGCGGCAACGTTGCTGGACGCTTTCGTCTTCTCTGAAATTTTCGCCGAAGCTTTCGGTTCGGGCTTGCGGTCTTCGTCGCGCGCTTCTAGCGCGTTGGCAATTTTCCTTTTGGCGCTGGCTTGTTGTTTGCGCTGCGCGTCCATTTTCACTTTTAGCTTGGCAGTGAGCATGGAGTAACCTTTTTCGGCCTCGGGCGCGGAGTCTTTAAGTCCCGCGAGTTCCCACAGCGTGGCGACGTTGCGGCGGTCGTCACCGGGATCGTCGATGGGCGTTTCAAGGATGAACGCCCGGCCGAGCAGGCCTTCGGGCGGCGCGGCGCTGAGACGCGGGTGCTTCAGGAGGCGAGTGAAAGCTTCGGCGCCGATTTTGCCGTGGCCGAGGTGATCGTGGCGATCAACGCGACCGCCGAGCGGGATTTTCGAATCGTTGATATGGATTACCGGGACGTTGTCAAGGCCGATGGTGGACTCGATTTGGCCCAGTGTGGCGGCCAGGCCGCTTTCGGACTTGATGTCGTAGCCGGCGGCGAAAAGGTGCGCGCTGTCGAGGCAGGCGGCCACCGGCAGGTCGCGGGTACCATCGAGAATTTGGGCGATTTCTTCCAGCCGCGAGCCCACCGCGGTGCCCATGCCTGCAGTGTTCTCGATGAGGATTTTGAGACTGCCTAGCGGATTGCGGCGGCTGGCTTGCTTGACGGATTCAATTACGTTGGAAATGGACTGCGCCATAGAGCATTCGCCGCAGGAGCCGGGGTGCACGACGAGAAAATCCGCGCCGAGGGCTACTCCCCGGACGAGTTCGTCATGGAACGCCTGAATGCTGCGCACGCGGAGCATTTGCTGGGCGCTGGCGAGATTGATCAGGTAGTTGGCGTGGATAACCAGCGGTCCAAGGGCGTATTCGGCGCGCTTGGCGCGGAAGGCAGCGGCGTCTGATTCGGGAATGCGCGTCACGCCGGCCTGCCACATCCGCGGGCTGGCGGAGAAGATTTGCAGGGCGTTGGCACCGAGCTTTCTTGCTGATTCCAAGGCGTTTAGGTAACTACCAGCGATGGACGTATGAATGCCGAGGCGGAGGGAGCCGTCCATCCAGGCGGGTGCTTGGGGCTCGGGCTCGGGCTCGGGGCGGTACTCGTCCTCGGGATCGAATTGCTCGAGGACGGCGATGGGTTGTTCAGGTGTGCCTAGCAAGAAATTGTCCTTGTCTTAAACTACTGATTGTACCACAGACTGAATAGCGAAAGAATCGACACGGTTTTGAAGGGGCAAATTGACCAGGAAAATCAAACTTCTAGGCCCGATGGCTGCCATTTATCGGGCGGTCGCGGTGCTAGAAGCTCGGTATCCCCTCCGCAAATTTACGCCAGATGGCCATCTGGTAGGCTCGATAGGCGAAGTTGTGGCGGCGGAGGTTCTCGGCTTGTCAAAGATCTGTGAACCTTGGCTGCGCTCCGCGTCGTAGCAACCCGGCAGGCCCTCGGGCGCTAAGATTGTTGCGAAAAGTCAGATGAAGTAAGATGTTCTTACCATGCGAACCAAGGTTTCGACAAAACGGCTACCGGATACCGGTTCTCGATATGTGGGCCCCGATGCGCTAATGATGACGAATGAACATGTCGCCGAGATCTTAGCCCTTTTCCCGTGATTTATTTGCTCGACGTGAACGTGCTGGTGGCGTTTGGTTTACTTCTGCACACTCTTCACCTGCGGACTGCTGGTTGGGTGGGCACTCTGGAATTAGATGGCATTCCACAACTGGCGACGTGCCCTACTACTGAAATTGGATTTGTCAGAGTTTTGGCGCAGAGCCCAGACTATGGGCGCACCGCGGCGGGCGCTCGAAACCTGCTGCTGAAGCTCAATTCGGGAACTACACCTAAGTTCACATTCCTCG
>JBEKVU010000558.1:0-2800 GCA_049513775.1 Candidatus Acidiferrum sp. | reverse complement strand
CGATTTGAAGAAAATGAACCCGCCGTTGCACGGACTGGTGAACTTCGGCTGGCTGGAATTTATCGCCGACCCGCTGTTTCACGGGCTGAAGTGGCTGCATACCTACATTCCCAACTGGGGATGGGCGATCGTCGTTCTGACGCTGATCATTAATATGCTGCTGTTTCCGCTGCGCATTTCGAGCTACCGCACAACGCTGAAAATGCAGCGCGTGGGCCCGGAAATCAAAGCCATCCAGGACAAATTCAAAAAGTACTCCATGCGCGATCCCCGCAAGGCGGAGATGAACAAAGAAGTGATGGCGGTGTATCAGCGCGAGGGCATCAATCCCGTAGGCGGCTGCTTTCAGATGTTTTTGCAGATGCCCATCTGGTTTGGCCTAAATACCGCGCTGCGCTACGCGATTGAAATGCGCCATGCGCGCTGGTTTGGCTGGATCACGGATCTTTCCGCGCGCGATCCTTATTATGTGTTGCCAGTGATGATGGGGCTATCCATGTACCTGGTCTCCAAAATGACGCCTATGACCAGCACCGATCCGCAGCAGCAGATGATGATGAAGATCATGCCGGTTACTATGGCGGGAATTTTTATGATTTCACCGATTTCCAGCGGTCTTGCGGTGTACATTCTCACCAGCAGCGTGGTGGGCATCGGGCAACAGTGGTATTTGAATCGCACGCATCCGGTGCCCGCGGCGGCGCCCGCAAAAATCACCCGCGGGAAGAAATCCTCGAAGCCTGTTTAGCGCGTTGGCAATTTGCTGGCGATCGAAATCGTTATCTGTGTAGACCATGGCTCTGGAAATTATTCGCGATGGCAGGCTCGACCGCGTGGCGGCGGCGGAAGCATTGCGCCAGTTTTTGGACGCCGTGGTCGCGGCGGCGGGGCTGGAGTTGCGCGTAAATGTGAGGGCTATCTCCGGGGCGGAGCCCGGCCTGGAGGGCGACGCTGAGGTGCTGGCCGACCTCGACGGGCTCGACAAAGGCATTTTGCTGGAGCGCAATGCCGAGGTGCTGAAAGCCATCGAGCACCTGGCGTTTAAGGCGCTGCGTCTCGAGCCGGCGTTTCACGAAAAAATTCACATTGATTGCGGGGGGTATCGTGCCCTGCGTTTTGAAGAGTTGCGCATGACGGCGCGCGTGGCTGCAGAGCGCGTGCAAAGTTCGCACCAGCCGTTTCGACTCAATCCCATGTCTTCGCGCGAACGGCGCATCGTGCATCTGGCGCTGAAGGAGTTTACCTCCGTGCGCACGGAAAGCGCCGGCATGGGTGAAGAACGGCAGGTGGTGATTCATCCCGTTGAGCCGGCTAAACCGGCCCGCTGAATCATTCGCCTTGCTCGAAAATTCGGGCTCCTCGCTTGTTACTTTTCCCAACCTAGTATCAGCACATCGCCTGCTCCGTTGAAGCGCACGCGGTAAGTAAATGGGGCCGGGCGATCCGGCCGGATCTGCGGAAAGCGTTTGTCCAGAATTTCCACTACCGCGTCCGCGCCTTCTCTGTGAAAGCGGGTGACGGGGAAGCGATCGAACCACAAAACCTTTTGTACTTCGGGAAGCTGCCTAGCGCGCTCAATAAAACTATTGGCGGGAGCCTCCGGATAAAACTTATATTCGAGCGTGGGCGCAGCGGAAGGATTCGCGGGCAAAGCTCCGCCATTCGGTGTCGTCGTCGACGCCGGATCAATCGCGGATTTTTCACTCAAGTCCATGCGCCAATCGTAAACGCCGCGCGGCGTGCGCACTAAACCGTCCCAATGCCAGAGCGACGGCGGCAGCGGTAGGGCACCGATCCCTTGCACCTCCAGCTGTTCGAATGCGGCGAAAGATCTTACGCGCTCAAAAGCAGCGTGATGCGCGTATGCGGCAAGACCAATGTAGATACCCGCGGCCAAGAGCCCGGCGCAATTCCACGCGGCTTGCGAGATCTTTGCTCCCCACGCTTTCCACGCGGGCAAAAATATTAGGATCGTCAACAGCAATCCTCCGACGGCAATATTTTCAGGAGAAATCGGCGCGCCGACAATTTGCGCAAGAGCCGCAACAACGAATAACGCCAGCTCGCTGACCAGCCAGAGGCCTAAGGCGCGTTGTCGCCATTTTCCTCCGGTGTCTTTTGTGGCGTAAACCCAGGCAAGAAATTGCGGCAGCAACAAAATTCCCGTGAGCGTGAAATCGACAATGAAAATCATGTCCCACGCGGGACGCGACCAGCCGAGCGGCGACCAGATCATCGTGCCGTATGTCGTCACCAGGTCGAGAAGGATGTGGCTTAGAATGCCGGCGGCATAGAGTCCCGTGAGCACGCCAAATGAGGGCACTTCCCAATGCAGGTAACGGCAGAGCACGCGCGTTAGCGATGCCAGCAGCAACGCGAAAACTGGCATACACATCAAGGAATGCGTGATGCTGCGGTGCCAGGTAATCATCAGCAAGTCGTTGCTGGAAAAAACATCGCGTAAGGTGTCGATGTCTGGAAAAATCGCGCCAATCATCACCGACCAGCCGATGACGCGGCGCGCATTCATGGGGCGCAACGCGAATAAGTCGTCTCCGCCGAAAACCGCTTTGCCGATGAGCGCGCCCGCGATTCCGTGAGTGATCGTGTCCATTTAGATGTTTGCACTTGAATTATTTGCGCCTGCCATTGTACCTGCGTCCCGCTGCGGGTAGACGGTTTTCCGGGATTTTGCGGGCGGGAAAAAACCTTCAGGAATCACAAATGTCACGAAACGAAAATTAATGGCGAACGTTTCGTGACCGCGCGGCCCACCTTGCGCGCCGAAACACCTTGCCGC
>JBEKVU010000557.1:0-2812 GCA_049513775.1 Candidatus Acidiferrum sp. | reverse complement strand
GCCAGGCGAGTTCGTCGGGATTTTCGCGGAATAAATTGACCAGACCTTTTTCGGAGGTGGCCGTCCATTCGGGTAGATAGCGTTCCACCTTGGCGTCGAGATCGATGGGGACGGGGAAATCGCCCTCGGCTAGCTTCGCGGTGATGGTGGTGGTGGCGACGACTTTAGTGAGCGAGGCGATGTCGTACATGGTGCTGGCGACTACCGCGGGTGACTTGGCGTCATAAGAGATATGGCCGAAGGCGTGGATGGCGACTTTTCCGCGATAGCCGATGGCGAGTGTTGCGCCAGGAAAGGCTTTTGCGGCGATGGCTTTTTCGATTACATCGTAAGCGGGCTGGAGGCCAGCTTCGGCGCGAATGTCCATGGGTTGCAGGGTCATGGGACTTGCGGGGAGCGCGACGCCGGAGCCTGCTCGTATTGCCTTGCTCGGATCGGCGCCGGGGATGGTGACGGGTACATGACCCCGGATGGGGATTTCGCCGAACAAGGCGCGGGCGATGGAGATTTGGGCGACGTCGCTGATGCCGAAGGCGGCGAGCCAGGTGTCGGCTTGGGGGAAGCGTTCGATTAGGTAAGGACTGCCGAAACCTGCGGTGATTACCGGCTTGGGCGTTTCGTAAATTCGCCTGGCAATGGCTTGTTGCTCTTCGGGGACCTCGACGTTGCCTTTGCGATCGCTAACGCGCACAAAGAGAGCGAGGATGGCGACATCGTAGGAATCGGGCGAAGGGAGTTTTAGCGAGTCGGCTTTCACGAAGCGCGTGTCGGCGCGGAGGGTGGTTACGGAATCGAAGCGGGCGCGGAGTTCGCGCTCGAGGTCTTCGCCGGGGTAGGGCTCGGGGTCCGCGTAGAAGGCTAGCAGCAACGCTCGCGACGGTTTGGTGCCGTCAAGCGGGAGGATGTGATTGTTGTCGCGGAGGAGGGTGACGCCGCGATCGGAGATTTGTTGCGCTTCGTTTTGGCTGGCTACGGTGCCGAAATGCTCGTTGATGGCGTCGAGATCGACAAGGCGATTTTTGTTGAGACCGAGCTTCGCTTTAGCCACGAGGATTCGGCGGACGGAGGCATCGAGGCGCTCGCGGGAGATGCGGCCGGATTTCACGGCTTGCTGTAACGCTTCGAATGCGGCGTCCGGAACGGGCGGCATGAGCAAGGCGTCGGCTCCGGCGAGAACGGCGCGGACCGCGGCTTCGCCGGGGGCGAAGCGTGTGGTGATGCCGCCCATGTCCATGGCATCGGTGACGACTAATCCATGGAAGTGAAGCTCATCGCGCAGGACGCCGGTCAAAATATTTTGCGAGAGTGTGGCGGGCGTGTTGGCATCAGGCTCCATGGCGGGAACCGAGAGGTGCCCGGTCATGACGCTGCCGGCGCCGGCAGCGATGGCGGCACGGAAGGGAACCAGCTCCAAACTTTCGAGGCGATTGCGATCGGCGCGAATGACGGGGAGGTCGAGATGGGAGTCGGCGGCGGTGTCGCCGTGGCCGGGGAAATGTTTGGCGGTGGCGAGTCCGCCATTTTCTTCGACGCCGCGGACGAAAGCGCTGACGAATTCTGCGACGCGCGCGGGATCTTCGCCGAAGGAACGCGTGTTGATGATGGGATTGCCGGGATTATTATTGACGTCGGCGTCGGGGGCGTAAATCCACTGGATGCCCACGGCGCGGGCTTCTTGCGCGGTGACTTTACCCATGGTGTAGGCGTCTTGCGGGTCGCCTGCGGCGGCGAGGGCCATGGCGGTGGGGAAAGAGGTGCCTTCGTCGAGGCGCATGCCGGTGCCGCGTTCGAAGTCGGCGCCGATGAGCAAGGGCAATTTCGACTTTGCTTGCAGTTGATTGGTCAGGACGGCGGTGGGATAGACCTGGCTTTTTACGATGCCGAGCGGAGAGCCTTGGGTGATGTTGATGAAGCCGCCGACGTGGAGGTCGCTGACGTCGTGGAGCATGTTTTTATAGGCGAAAGAATCGCGCGGGGTGAAGCTGCCGTGATAGGTGGTGAAGAGGAGTTGGCCGATTTTTTCGTCGGTGGACATTTCGCGCAGGGCGGATTCGGCCCATTTTTGCGCTGCGGCGTGGGCGGCGGATTCTGTTGGTGCGGCAGAGGCGTGGGATTTGGCGTAAGGGGTTTTTGTCACGTGGGGAGTTTGGGGCGGGGCGTTGTTTTGACTTTGTGCAGTGTTGGCCATAGCGACTAGGACGATCGAGATGAACGGGAGCACACGCCGATTCCAGTGGCAAGGGCGTGCTTTCATCGCAGGTCGATTTTGCGAAAAATGATTGAGTCCCACTTTTGTATATAGCACGGGCACTTTCGGGTCACAACGACGGTTGGCGTTGAGCGTTCCAGAATATCATTGTGGGGTTGTGGCGGATGCGGACGAGTGGGACGTCGAAGTTCCAGGGAGTCTTGTGACTCGGATAAATTGCGGTATGGCTAGAGAAAGCAGATTCCTCGCCTCGCTCGGAATGACACTTTTCCGCACGACGCTCGCCGGTGCGTTGGTGCTTGGTGGCGGCGCGGGGGCGGCGGTTGCGGGGGGCCCTACCAAGCATGCAAACAAGACGTCGCATGGAGTGCTGGTGCAGACCGGGCTGGACATGCTGGAAGCACAGAAGTTCGCCGCGCTGCGGGGGAAAAGTGTTGGGCTGATTACCAACCATACGGGGCAGGATGCTCAGGGGCGGAGCACGGTGGATGTGTTGTTTAAGGCGCCGGGCGTGAAATTGGTGGCGCTGTTTAGTCCGGAGCACGGGCTAGCGGGGCGGAATGATGAAAAAATAAATTCGTCGACTGATGCGGCGACGGGATT
>JBEKVU010000556.1:0-2814 GCA_049513775.1 Candidatus Acidiferrum sp. | reverse complement strand
TGCCACAATTGGCTGGGCGAAACCCTCCGCCTATGGCTGGCCAGCGATAAAAAACCGGAAAAATTCACGGCCGACGACGCTCGCAGTGAATACGCCGCCGCCATCAAGCTGCAGGAAGAACTGCATCAGCATGCCCCCGCCAACCGCATATATCAGCAAGATCTCGCCCGCACCTACTACAATCGCGGCATTCTGCTTTACCAAGGACACGCCGATCCGGCTGAGGCGGATGCCGCCCGGGACGATTTCGTGCGCGCCGCGGAACTCCTGCAGCCCCTCGCCACCGGCCCGCAATCCCCGGCTACGTCTCCTGCTGCCGCCTCCAACGGCCCCGACCCGTCGCAAGATCTCGCCCGCGCCTACAACAATTTGGGCCGCATCTATCTCGATCGCCAATCGTTCGAGGAAGCCGGGCAGCTTTACGAACAAGCCATTCTCAGCCTCAACATCCTTCGCCAGAAGGATCCCGACAACCGCGAATACAAAACCGAAGCCGCGCACTATTACAACAATCTCGCGCTGGCCCTGGCCTCCGAGCATCAATTCGCACTGGCCACCAAACCCAGCGATGATGCACGCATCTTGACCGAAGAACTCGCCGCACCCAGCCCTTCAGTGGACGACCTGCACACGCGAATCCTGAAACTACGCGCCTGGATCGACAGCCACGCTTCAGCATCTCCCGCCAAGCCCTAACCGCGAAGCTCGTTGAGTATTACAACAATCGGCGCATTCCGCGTTCTCCAGCTTCCTCCGCGCCAAAAATGAAAAACCCCGCCCGGCGAATTCACCGAACGGGGCAGTGTTGTGATTGGGGACCGCGCGGGCGATTTTACAAATCCTTAGTTGCTGTGCTGAAACGTCAGCGGGAACTCATAAATGGTCTGCCCGACCGGCACGCGCAACACCACCTGCTCGGCCTTCTTGTCGCGCTCAAACCACACCGCACCAGAAGACTTGGCTCCCGGAGCGATCGCGCCGCCACGCAACGCAGTGTCCTGAATCTGTCGTACCGCCGAAAGGTCCACGTCGTGTCTCTCCGCGGAGAGTTGCTGCGACTGCGCCTGCACCAGGTAGTTTGGCGTTTGCGTGCTCACGAACGGCGTGCTGTACGAAACGTTCATCGCCGCAGGCGACGTCGCGCGGTTGCTGGTCCACAGCACCCCGTGCGTCACTGATTTCGCCATTTCTTTCGGATCTTGATACGCCAGCAACTTCGTCGCGGGCGCGAACTCGTTCATCGTGAAGCGCGCCGGATCGATCGAAATCTGCTCGCTCCCGCCGTTGGCTACCGCCACGTTGGCTCGCAATTTCCACCCGGTATCGTGTAGCGTCACCTGCACCGTCACGCCGTTAACCGTCAGCGATTCCACCACCGAATCGTCGCTAACGAATTGGTCGCTGCCCACTCCGCCGGCCGTCCAATGCGCCACGTTGTTTTCCACCGTGGCCGATTCCAGCGTCTTGGGCTTCAGCATTTGCACCGGAGCCGCTGCCGAAAGGTACATGCGCGCCACATAGCCGCCCTTGCCATCCGCCGTCCGCACGCTCACCGTGTAGCCCTCTACGTCGGAGAGCACCGCCACCTCTTCACCACACTTCAGCGTTCCGGTAACCTGCATCGGCAAAGCCTGTTCGGCGTCCGCGGTCATCTGTACGCTGCTAATCCCGTGGCACTTCACCCACTCTTTCACTGCGGGTCCCTGCGCAGTCTGCGCTTGCGTCGTCCCGGCTAGAGCTAGTCCAGCCACGGCGCCGATAAGTTTCCATTGGGTGTTCATTTTCGTGTCCACCACTCCTTCGCGCGAGCGAAATTTTTCTCAGCGAATTTTAATTTCATCCTACGAGACTCATTCTCGCGGTAGCATATGCGGCGGTCTATAGTTCGTCGGTACCAGAGTACAGGTGTTGTATTCGACACTTTGTATAGAGGATGAATCGAGTACAGGGAGCGCCAGATGAATCGCAGAGCTTCCGTGCGGTGTGTTTTCTCAGCGAAGTTGCTCGTGGCTACACTTGCCGCGCTTCCAGCACTGGGAATTGTGCTCGTGCCGAGTCTCGCGAGCGCGCAGTCCTCAGCGCCAGGGCCGAGTCCGGCTCCCGGCCAAGCGCCAGGCCAAACCGAAAGCTGCGATTGCGCTCAGTTGGCAGCCGCAAAAGCGCAATTGTCGAGCACCGCTCTCCGCATCGTGGAACTCCAAAAGGCCCAGCAAGACTGGCCAAATTTAACCCGCTACCGCGAAGCCAACGCCAAGCTCGCCCCACCCGCACCGGGAGAAAAACGCGTCGTTTTTATGGGCGACTCCATCACCGACATGTGGGCCGACGCCCGCTTCGGCGGATTCTTTCCCGGCAAACCCTACATCGATCGCGGCATCAGCGGCCAGACCACCCCGCAAATGCTCATCCGTTTTCGTCCCGACGTCATCGCGCTCGCGCCCAAAGTCGTCGTCATCTTGGCTGGCACCAACGACCTTGCCGGCAACACCGGCCCCATGACCGTCGAGGAAACCGAAGCAAATCTTGAGTCCATGGCCGAATTAGCCAAAGCTAGCGGCATTCGCGTAGTCCTCGCCTCCGTAATGCCCGTCAGCGATTACGGCCACAACGCCGAAGGCAAGCCTCTCAATATGACCACCGGCCGTCCGCCCGCCAAAATTTTAGAGATAAACGCCTGGATCAAAAACTACGCCCGGCAACATCACGACGTGTATCTCGACTATTTCTCCGCCATGGTCGACGACCAAGGCTTGCTGCAACCCAACCTCAGCAACGACGGCCTCCATCCCAACATAGCCGGCTACAAAATAATGG
>JBEKVU010000555.1:0-2844 GCA_049513775.1 Candidatus Acidiferrum sp. | reverse complement strand
CGAGGACACGCTGAAATGTGTGCCGGTAAGCAGCAGTGCCAACAATCCGCCGATGGGCGCCATGGCCACGTTGGCCAAAATCAGCACCGACCATTTCGCCGAGCCGAACATCGAGTACAGAATCACGTAAATCACCAGAATGGTGATAGGCAGAACAATCAGCAGCCGCCGCTGCGAGCGCTTCTGGCTTTCATACTCGCCCGCCCAATTCAGGTGGTAACCCACCGGCAGCTTCACTTCTTTTTGCACTCTACTAATTGCTTCTTCTACCGCGCCGCCCAAATCGCGCCCGCGCACGCTGTATTTAATGGCCACGTAACGCGAGTTCTCTTCGCGATAAATTTCCGAAGCTCCGTCGCTGACTTCGATTTTCGCGAGCTGCGTCAGCGCCACGCGTTCCCCGGTCGGCGACACGATGCGAATATTCTCGATGGCCTCGCGCGTGTCGCGATAAGGCGGCTGATAGCGCACCACCAGGTCATAGCGTTGCTCGCCTTGCAACACCTGGGTGACGGCTTTGCCGCCCACCGCGGTTTCGACGGCATCCTGCAAATCGGAAACGTTGATGCCATGGCGCGCCGCCTCCGCGCGATCCATCACGATATTCAAGTTCGGCTGACCCAGCACGCGGAACAGCCCCAGATCTTCGACGCCGTTAATTTTGCGCAGCACGCCGACAATCTCGTCGCCTTTTTCCTCCAGCTGGCGCAAATCGTCGCCGTACAATTTCACGGCCAGTTCGCCCTTCACGCCGCTGACCGCCTCTTCCATGTTGTCCGAAATGGGTTGCGAGAAGTTCCACAACACGCCGGGAATCTTCTCCATCTCACGATCCATGGCCGCGATCAATTCATCTTTGTCCTGGTGAAACACGGGCCGCCAATCCTTCTTCAGCTTCAAATCGACGAAATATTCTGTGTTGAAGAAGCCGGTTGGATCGGTGCCGTCATCCGGCCGGCCCACCTGCGAGACAACCTGCGTTACTTCCGGAAAGGTGGCCAGGATCACGCGCGCCTGATTCATCACGCGGGTGCCTTCGGTCGGCCCGGTGCTCGGCGCCAAGGTGCCGCGCACCCAAATCGCGCCCTCGTCGAGATGCGGCAGAAATTCCGAGCCGATCACGCCGCTGGCCATCAAGAAAATCGCCGACGCCAGCACCAGGCCGCCAATCCCCACGGTGAGGCCGCGGCGCCGGATAGCCAGCCTCAGCAGCACGGTGTATCTGTCGCGCAAAAATTCCATCACCGGATTGCGCCATTCTTTGACGCCCTTGCCGAATTGCCATACCGCCAGTGCCGGCGCGACGCCAATAGAAAACAGCAGCGCGCCCAGCAGCGCGAAGGAAACGGTCCACGCCATGGGCTTAAATAGCCGGCCTTCGACGCTCTGCAGCGTGAAGATCGGCAAATACGCGGTGATGATAATGGCGCGCGCAAAAAATACCGGACGCAGCACTTCAAAAACCGCGTCGCGAATGCGTTCGAGCGGCGTCTTGATGGACTTCGTATTCGTGGCGAAGTGCCGCATGATGTTTTCGATAATCACCACGCTGCCGTCCACCACCATGCCGAAGTCCAGTGCACCCAGCGAGAGCAGGTTGGCGGGAATTTTGTTCAAGTCCAGGCAGATGGAAGCGAACAGCAGCGAAAAGGGAATGGTCAGCGCCACAATCAGCGCGCCGCGAATATTCCCGAGAAACAAAAACAGCACCAGCGACACGAGCAGGATGCCTTCCACCAAATTGTGCAGCACGGTGTGCGTGGTGTATTCGAGCAGTTGGCTGCGGTCCAGGAACGGCACGATGGTGACGCCCGGCGGCAGAATATGTTCGTTCAACTGCTTCACTTTGTCGTGGATGCCCACCAGCGTTTCATCGGCATTGGCGCCTTTGCGGAGGAGCACGATGCCCTCCACGACGTCCGGATCGTCGAGAACTTTTCCGTCCGCGCGGCGGTAGGTCTTGCCGATCTGGCCGAGGCGCACCTTGGCGGCCTGCGTCACGGTCGCGATATCCTGCACGCGCACCGGCGTGCCATTCTGCACCTTCACCAGGGTGGCGGCGATGTCCTGCACGCTAGTAAATAGCCCCACCGCGCGCACGTTGATCTGCTGCAATCCAGACTCTATAAAGCCGCCGCCGGCGTTCACGTTGTTATTGGCCAGCGCGGCTTCCACCTGCCCGATATTCAGTCCGTAAGCAACCAGCTTCGCGGGATCCACCTGAACCTGATATTCGCGGGTGATGCCGCCAAAACTAGATACGTCCACCACATTGGGAACGGATTTGAACTGCTTCTCCAGCGTCCAGTCTTCCAGCGACTTCAGCGCCATCAAATCGTAAGACGGATTGGTGCTCTTGAGCGTGTACCAGAAGATCTGCCCGACCGGACTGAAATTCGGTCCCATGAGCGGCTGCAAACCCGCGGTCAGCGTGATTTGCGTCAGGCGTTCTACAACTTTGGTGCGATTTTCGTCGTTGTCCGAGGCGTCGTCAAAAATCAGCATGACGCTGGAAATGCCGAACAGCGACGCCGAGCGCATGTGCGCCAGGTGCGGCATGCCGTTCATTTGTGCTTCTACGGGGATGGTGACTTGCTGCTCGACCTCTTCGGCGGCGCGCCCCGGCCATTGCGTGATCAACTGCACGTAATTGTTGGCAACATCGGGATACGCTTCGATGGGCAATTGACGGAAGGAAATGGCGCCCCACAGCAGCAACAAAATCGCCAGCGTGAACACGATGAAGCGATTGTTCAGCGTGTACTCGACAAAACCCCGAATCATCCGCTAGGCCCCACGACCATTGGGCTGCGTCTCGTGCGTACAGGCGCGCTGCCATGCCCA
>JBEKVU010000554.1:0-2851 GCA_049513775.1 Candidatus Acidiferrum sp. | reverse complement strand
ACGTATTCGGCGGTGGTGTTGCCGGAGGCATCAGTTTCGGCAATGATGTCACTGCGCGCGCCGTACCAGTAGAGTTTGCTGCCGACTTTTTCGACGCGGCGACCGTCGCCGTCGTAGAGATAGCTTACGCCACCTGCTGATTTGAGCTGGCTCTCGCCGTCCCAGGTGTATGCGTAGGTCCCATCGTTGCTGGTATTGCCGGAAACGTCATAAGAAAAGGCAGGTACGTGATTGTTGCCATCCGCAGCGCTGGTGAAGCCGCTCTCCTGGCTGCAGCCGGTGAAGCTGGAGCTGGTGGACTGAAGCGATGG
The DNA here is from genome assembly GCA_049513775.1 of Candidatus Acidiferrum sp. Taxonomy (GTDB): domain Bacteria; phylum Acidobacteriota; class Terriglobia; order Acidiferrales; family UBA7541; genus Acidiferrum. The sequence continues at coordinate 2,540 of JBEKVU010000554.1, read as the reverse complement.
ACTGCAGGTTCGCCCAGGCGTCGAGCACATAAACTTCCGTCCAGCAGTACACAAAAAAGGGGCGCCAGAAGCCGCCCCTTGCAGAAATCAAAATTGTGAAATGAGCTCAGTTCGAACTAGTGTCCGCCACCCGCGGCGGCTGAATCACAATTAGCAATCTGGTCCCACGCTCCAGATGTACATTCTTCTTCGTAGACATCAACACCGTGCCGTCCGACCCCTCCGACAGCGGCGTATAAATCCGAATGTCCGGCGCGCCCAGCGCTCCTTTGCTATCCGAAGTCAGCAAGCCATGCTTGGTAAACGTTCCTTGGGTCACAGGCAAGTCAGCCGCAGGCTCGTCGGCAATCGGAGCACGGGTCTCGTCCGGCGCGCGCGAAACCGCCACCATATTCTTCGCCGTGCCATCCGCATTCAAATTCGCATCAAGCGGAAACGTCCGGTTGCCCGCAGGCAGTTCGTTGCGCATCGGCGGCGCATCGGCATCAGGATCCTCCCCGGCCGAAGCCGTCTCGATCCCTCCCGAAGGATTTGCCCCGACCGCCATTGCCTGAATCCCTGCATTCATGACCGTTTCTTGCCCATTCTTTAAAATCGCCTTGTCAAACTGCAAAAACAGCGCTGCACGATCCGGCCCATGCGTTGAAATCGACTTGCGCACCACATGTCCCTCAATCACCGTCCCGCGCGGCAGGATTACACTGCGCCCATAGCGCACCGTTTCGGTAGTCTCGGCCGTAAACTTATCCCCAGCCTTGTTCCGCCGGGCGTCCACCGTTTCGACCAACTTGGCATTAAACGCCGTGCCGACACTAAGCGGGCACACTACTCCGGCCTTCGGCACGGTCACGGACGCTTTGGTATCGGTTACAGCTGAATTTGAACTTGCTTTGGAAGTTTCGGTCGAAGTTGCGGAAGGTTCTTGAGGTGCTTGCGCAGCCGCTACGCCAGACAACAGCAGCGCCGCGAGCCCCATCCTAGTCCATGTACCTGTCATCGCGGCCTCCCCCTTAGCCCCTGCGGGCCGGATGCCGGGCCAGTAGTAGATGCATCCCGCACACCAGTCTACACTATCCTTATTTTTCAATACTCTACAGACAATAATGTAGATAGACCCTAGAAGATTAAGCGTTCTGGTACCCCGATTTTACTCGCTTAGGCGGGCCACCATGTCACCCGCCGTCCGGGCTTGCCGTGGTAGCGGCTGTTCCCTTGACTGTGCCGATCGAAGCGAATGTTGTAGAGGTCCGTGCCCTAAACAATCCCAAGCGGCTGCGCAACCGCGTGCAAAATCTCCGCCGCTTTCAGCAACTGCTCCCGCTTGTGCGCCGCGCTCACGATCGCCCGCAACCGAGCCTTGCCCTCCGCCACGGTCGGATACCCGACCGCAGGGGCAAACACCCCCGCCTCGAACACCTTCCTTGAAAACTCGAACGCCTTCGCCGCATCCCCCACATGAATCGGAATAATCGGCGTCTCGCTAGCCTTGAACTGAAACCCTCGCTTCTTTAGCTCGCGCTTGAAAAACTTCGTATTCGCCCAAAGTCTCTTAACCAGCCGCTCGCCCTCCGCCGAATCCAGCAACGTAAAGGCCGCCTCGCATGCCGCGGCCGTAGCCGGCGGATGCGACGTCGAAAACAAAAACGGCCGCGCCCGCAAATACAAATAATCGATCAAGTCGCGCGATCCGCAAACGTAGCCACCCATCGATCCAATCGCTTTGCTCAGCGTCCCCACTTGAATATGCACGCGCCCATGACAACCCAAGTGATCCACCGTCCCGCGCCCGCCGCGCCCTAACACTCCCGACGAATGCGCATCATCCACCATCATGATGCAGTCATATTTCTTTGCCAGCGCGCACAGTGCCGGCAACGGCGCAATATCGCCGTCCATGGAAAAAACGCCGTCCGTAATAATCAGCTTTTTCCCGGGGAAGCTCGCGTGCTCCTGCAAAATCCGTTCGCAATCCGCCACATCCTTGTGCTTAAACACTTTGATCGTGGCCTTTGAAAGCCGTGCGCCATCGATGATCGACGCGTGATTCAGCTCATCGGAAATAATCAAATCTTCTTTGCCGAGCACCGCGGAAACCGTTCCGGCGTTGGCGGTAAATCCCGATTGAAACACCACGCAAGCCTCAACGTTCTTGAACCGCGCAATCTGCTCCTCGAGCGCCAGGTGAATCGCCATGGTCCCGGCAATCGTCCGCACCGCTCCTGCGCCCACCCCCAGCCGTTTCACCGCGTCCACCGACGCCTTGCGCAGCGCCTTGTGCGTCGCCAGCCCCAAATAATTGTTCGACGCCAGATTAATCACCTCGCGCCCATCAAAATTGCAAACCGCCTTCTGCTCTCCCTCGAGCACGCGCAATTTCGGCGCAACACCCTTCGCCCGCAAATCCCCAAGTGCATCGCTCACATACTGCAACGCATTGCTCTTTTCAGTACCGCTCGTGGCCGTAGCCGCCGTTCCCGTTTCACTCATAAACACTCCTGTCCAAATGGTTGGTCGCTAGATTTTCGCTGGGCTGGTCCGGG
>JBEKVU010000553.1:0-2860 GCA_049513775.1 Candidatus Acidiferrum sp. | reverse complement strand
GTCAAGACGCCCTTGCCATTGGAACTCATAGTGTACGTCGAGGATGGAGCGGCAAGGAACTCAAAGCTTTCCACTACGCCGGCGTCGTTGACATCTTCAATTGCGGCGGAGATGTTGCCGCCACCGTCGGCTTGGAAGCTGCCTATGCGGAAGATGGCGTTGCCGTTAGCGTCTTCGCCGGCCAAGGAAAACGCATAAGACCCTTTTACACTCGCGAGCGAGAACATGCCCGTCGGCGGAACGACTGGCGAAGCGTTGCCACCACCGCAGGCGGCGGTGAACCCGGCGACGATCAGGGTGGCCAATAGGAGAAAGTGCTCTGCGGAGATTTTGCGGATAGCGGTTTTCATCGCGCACCTACCGCGGGTTGCTGGACGTTGGCGTTACGCGGGCTCATCACGAGGGGTACGCCGCTTTTGGAACGTAGGGTAACCGCGAGCGATCCTTTTTGAATGACTCGGGCAGCAAAAACGGTGCCGCTAGGAACCAGGAGATTCTCGCCAACGACGGTGACGGTGTCGCCCGTTTCTAGCGAAAGATGGCTGGCAGTGAGCAAGCGAGCGTTGCCGAGATGAACGTTGATGAGGCCGGAAGCGGTTTGTAGTTCGACTTGGGCGCCTGCCGGAGGAGTTGTAGAGTTCGCGGTGTACTTTACGACCGTGCCCTGAAGATTGCTTTCGCGGGCTGCGGAATAAACGTCTTCCTTGAGAGTGGTTTTAAGCTGCTGCTGGGCTAGAGCTACTGTCGAACAGAACAGCGCCGCCGTGGCAAACAGGGTGGCTGCTTTCTTCAACATGATTCGTGATGGTCCCCTTTCAGGCAAATTCGCTATCGAGAAAAAAACAGGCGACAGCAACGGTGCTCCACCGCAGCCGCGCATTCGTAAACGCAATTTAAGATGTCGGCGTTTGCGAAACAGTTTCGATCGGGCGACAGAAGTGTGCGCAATCTGGAAACCGGACGCACGGGCGTGGGTGTTGATTCGCCGCGAGCCGACCCGTCGGTATAAACACGGATGGTAGAGAATTGTTTCGCGTGGATTTAAGTTTTTTGGCGCTTATTTGATTTTGTGTTTGAAAGGAACAGCGCGTTGCATTTGACAGTTTTGCGCGGTGTGCCCATACTTATGTGTACGTCACTCCCGCGGAGGTATAACAGTCCGGCGCATTGGTAGGCTAAGGTGCGCGGGCTTCACGGATGGCGCCAAAATATATCTTTGTAACTGGCGGTGTGGTTTCTTCGTTAGGCAAGGGCGTAGCTGCCTCCTCGATTGGCTGTCTCCTCGAAAGTCGCGGATTTAAAGTCACCCTACAGAAATGCGATCCGTACTTGAATGTGGATCCCGGCACGATGAGTCCCTTTCAGCACGGTGAAGTGTTTGTGACCGAAGACGGGGCGGAGACGGACCTGGACTTGGGGCACTACGAACGATTTACGCACGCGAATTTGACGCGGGCGAATAATTGGACGACCGGTCGGATCTACGAAACGATTCTGACCAAAGAACGCCGCGGGGATTATCTGGGCAAGACGGTGCAGGTGATTCCGCACGTTACCGACGAAATTAAGAATACCATTAAAAAAGTTTCGGATGGCGTGGACGTGGTGATCGTGGAAATTGGCGGGACGGTGGGCGACATAGAGTCGCTGCCATTTCTCGAAGCCATTCGCCAGATGCGGCTGGAGCTGGGCGCGGAGAATACGCTTTTCGTGCACGTAACGCTGGTGCCCTATATCGCCGCGGCCGGAGAACAAAAGACCAAGCCCACGCAGCACAGCGTCAAGGAGATGCTGGGGCTGGGCATTCAGCCGGACATTTTACTGTGCCGAAGCGACCGGCATATTCCGGAAGAGCTAAAGAAGAAGATTGCGATGTTCTGCAACATCGCCGATGCTTGCGTGATTTCCATGGAGGATGTGGACACAATTTACGCGGTGCCCGTGGAACTGAATCGCGAAGGTCTGGATTTGCAGATCTTGCGTTTGCTGCATTTGGAGGCGCGTCCGCAGAATTTCGCGCCGTGGCTGGAGTTGGTGGACCGGCTGCACAATCCGATCGGCGAAGTGCGGATTGCGGTGGTGGGCAAATACGTGCAGCTTGAAGATGCTTACAAGAGTTTGCGTGAAGCACTGCTGCACGGCGGATTGGCGCATCAATATAAGACGGTACTCGAATGGATCGAAGCGGAAGAGATTACTTCGGCGGAACAGGCTGCGGAGCGATTGCGCGGTTACGACGGAATTTTGGTGCCCGGGGGATTCGGGAAGCGCGGGATCCAAGGGATGGTGCATACGATTCAGTATGCGCGGGAACATCGCGTGCCGTTCTTTGGGATTTGTCTGGGCATGCAGTGCGCGACGATCGAGTATGCGCGAGACGTGGCGCGATTACCGGATGCGGACAGCACGGAGTTTGATCCGCAAACGCCGCATCGCGTGATTTACAAATTGCGCGAGCTACTGGGTGTGGACGAAATGGGCGGCACCATGCGGCTCGGCGCATGGCCGTGCAAGCTGGTGCCTGGATCGTTCGCCAACCAGGCTTATGGCAAAACCGAAATCAGCGAGCGCCATCGACATCGCTACGAATTCAACCGCGAGTACGAAAAACAGTTGGTGGCAGCGGGATTGAAAATTACCGGGCGTACGCCAGACGAAAATTACGTGGAAATTGTGGAAGCGCCGGAGCATCCGTGGTTTCTGGGCTGCCAGTTTCACCCGGAGTTTAAGTCCAAGCCGCTCGAACCGCATCCCTTGTTCCGGGCGTTTATTGGGGCGGCGCTCGAGCATCAGGAAAAAAAACGGCGACCCACTAGCGTCGCGGTCGAATCGCATCGCAGCCAGGTAGCCGAACCGCAGA
>JBEKVU010000552.1:0-4717 GCA_049513775.1 Candidatus Acidiferrum sp. | reverse complement strand
ACAGATCGATGTACTCGCCGGCGGCATCCGCAAAAACTGGGCCAAGCCTGGTGTGCTGGAAGGCGCAAATCCTCCGTCGTATGCCGCGAAATCGCCTGGCGATGCCGCGCATGGCGCGCTGGCTTTCAAAACATATTGCGAATCGTGCCACGGCACGGGCGGCCGCGGCGCAAAGGCCAGCAGCATCACCGACGATTCCTTTCTTGCGCTGATCAGCGATCAAGGTTTGCGCACCGTGGTCATCACTGGCCGCCCCGAACTCGGCGCACCAGATTGGCGCAATGACGCGCCCGGCAGAGCCATGTCGGACCAAGATGTCACAGACATCGTCGCGTGGCTGGTAGCGCAGCGCGCGCAAAATCCCGGGCAGCCTTACGCGGCAGCAAATTCCGCCGCACGGTAGAAGTTTTGACAAATTGTTTTGATGAGGAGTTTTTTCATGTCGCAGGAAAAGTTGCCGGAGAGCGTGCAAGAAACCAAACCAGACAACACCATTACCCGCCGCGGCCTATTCATGAAGCTAGGCATTCTATTCAACAGTCTCGTGGTTCTCGCGCTCGCTGTGCCCATCGTGCGCTTTGTTCTTTCTTCCATTACCCGCGGCCGCGCCGGTGCGTATCTTTCGTGGGTGCCGCTGGGCAGCGTCAACGAATTCCCCGAAGGCGAAACGCGTTTGGCAACATTTAAGAATCCATTTGTGACGCCCACCGACGGCAAGACCGTGGAAACCGCCGCGTGGGTTCGTCACGTAGCCGGCGAGAAATTTCAGGTTTTCGCGGTAAATTGCGCGCATCTCGGTTGCCCGGTGCACTGGTTTCCGCAGTCCGCATTATTTATGTGCCCCTGCCACGGCGGCGTTTATTACCAGGACGGCACGCGTGCTTCCGGCCCGCCAGAGCGCGGCCTGTTCGAGTACCCCTACAAAGTGGAAAACGGTTTGGTAACGATTCAGGCCGGCGAACTGCCGACTCCCGGCTCGCCTACCGCCGCACTGCTCGGAAAGAAACCGCCATGCGCCTGATTGGACAAATCGGCGAATGGTTCGACCGGCGATTGCAGATTGCCGCGCCCATTCGCGAAACGATGGATCACTCTGTTCCGCGCAATACAGCCAGCTGGTTTTACGTTTTTGGCAGCGCGGCGCTTACCGTTTTTATTCTGCAGCTGGTCACGGGAATTTTGCTCGCGTTGATTTACGTTCCTTCCGGCGCCGAGGCCTGGAGCAGTTTGCAATCGCTCAATCACGACATTGCACTCGGCTGGTTCGTGCGCGCGCTGCATGGCTGGGGCTCGAACTTCATGGTCGCCATCGTGCTCATCCACATGGTGCAGGTTTTTCTTTTCGGGGCGTACAAATTCCCGCGCGAACTTACCTGGATCATCGGCGTTTTTCTTCTGCTCATGACTTTGGGCATGGCTTTCACCGGACAGGTTTTGCGCTTCGATCAGGACGCGTACTGGGGACTGGGCATCGGCGCCTCGATTGCCAGTCGCGTGCCGGTTATGGGCCCGTTCATCGTGAAGCTGATGCTTGGCGGACCGATCATTGCCGGCGCCACGTTGTCGCGATTTTTCGCGCTGCACGTTTTCGTCATTCCTGGAACGCTGATTTTGCTGATCGCCGTGCACCTCCTGATGGTGGTGAAGCTCGGCATTAACGAGTGGCCGATGCCGGGGCGCCTCGTGAAGCGCGCCACGTATGAGGCGGAATATCACGCGCTCACCAAGAAAGACGGAGCGCCGTTTGTTCCGTACGCGGTGTGGAAGGATCTTTTCTTTGCCGCTTTCGTTCTTTTGGCGGTTGCGGCGTGTGCTATTTACTTCGGACCGTTTGGTCCTTCCGGCCTTTCGTTCTTGCCTCCGGCGATGGAGACGCCGGCGCTGCTGATCGGCCCCGTCGTGGTGATTGCCGGGCTGGTGCTGCTGCCGTTTCTCTCCGGCGAAGGGGAAAAGAGTTGGAAGCGGCGGCCAATCGCGGTTTTGTCGGTTATGTTCATTGCCGTGACCCTGGGAACGCTCACGCATTTGGCCGGATACACGCCGTGGAGTCCGCACATGAACGCTTGGAGCGGCGATCCGGTGCCCGATAAATTTCTGCACGGCAGCACGGCGTTACAACGGCGCGGCGCGCTGGTGTTTCAGGTAAAGCAGTGCCGCAATTGCCATTCGCTCGGGGAGTTGGGCGGGCAACGCGGCCCGGCGCTGGATGCCGTCGCTGTACGGCTCACGCAGGACCAATTGATCCGCCAGGTGATTCAAGGCGGCGGCAACATGCCTGCGTACGGCAAAAATCTCAGCCCGGCGGAAACGACGGCTCTGGTGGCATTTCTTGAAACGCTGCATCCGGCGGGCCAATCGGCGGCTCGTGATGCCTCGCGCGATGCGGTGCTTAAGGAAAGCCAAGAGCAGTCCGTACCTGCGCAGCCGGACTCCGCTCCTGCAACCTCTGCCCAGCCAACTCCCACGCCCACGAATCCTGCGCGGCCCTGACGTTTGCCGATGACGCCATCTGCGCAAGCGGCGCTGCAATCTGGCTGGCAAGCGTGGTCGTTGCCGATCCCGTTGACTTTGCTCTTGCTTGCTGCCGCAGTCGTTTATTTGTGCGGGTGGTGGCATCTGCGTGCGGGGCGCTCCGCCGTGATTCCCGCATGGCGCGCTGGCTGCTTTGGGCTCGGTTTGTTGTTGATTTGGGTGGCGCTGGGCTCTCCTCTTTCCGTCTTTGACGAGCAACTGCTTACCGTGCACATGATTCAGCATCTGTTGCTGATGACCATTGCTCCGCCGCTCATTCTGTTGGGCGAGCCACTGATGCCGCTGTTGCATGGGTTGCCGCGAAAATTTGTGCAGGTCTTTCTCGGGCCGATTCTGCGATGGGCGCCGCTGCAGAGGGTTGGGCGCTTCCTTGCGCATCCGGCGGTTTGCTGGATTGCTGCCGCTGCGGCGCTGGTCGGATGGCATGTGCCCGCGGCGTTTACGCTGGGTTTGCAGTCGGAGGCATGGCACGTGGTGGAGCACAGCTGCTTTCTCTTCGCGGGGTTTTTGTTTTGGTGGCCGGTGATCCAGCCGTGGCCGAGCAGCGCTAGGGCGAACCCGATGTGGAGCCCGGTGGCGGGGAATGCGAGCGTCATCGAGGCGGTTGTCCGGAACTCCGAAGCCGGGAATCCGGTCGCGACTCGTTTGCGCGCGGAAAGATCGCCCGGCGTTTCCGAAGACTTGGGCCATCGAAGTTCCGGATGGTGGTTGCTGCTGTACCTTTTTCTGGCGACCATCCCTTGCGACATTCTCTCGGCGTTTCTGGTTTTCTCCGACCGGCTGGTTTACCCGATCTATGTCATGCTGCCGCGGCAGTTCGCGATTCCCGCGCTGGAAGACCAGCAATGCGCAGCGGCGCTGATGTGGACTTGCGTGACGGTGGCGTACCTCATCCCGGCGATGATTTTGACCATGCAATTGATGGGCGTGCGACATGGTCGCGAGGAGCGCGCGCGGCTCGAATCGGCGAAGTAGGGAAGATGGGTTCGGTGAAGTCGTAAAGTTTTTGGCGGCATTCGGTGATGCGGAAAAGCCAGAGGCCGTCGGCTTCTCGGCGCAACATTTTTTCTTGTGCGCCGCGCCAATCCATAAGCTCGACACGGATTTCGCGGGACAGGGATGCGCCGAGAGACTTGGCGGCGTCCACGTCGATGCCCACAGGCGCGTTGGCGTCGAGGTAGGTCATGGGAGGATCGTGTTTCTCGTCGAGGAAGAGGAGTGGTCGGTCATTCGGGGTGGGTGCGAGAGCAACTAGGGCGCAAGCGGCGCGGGTACACAAGGGTGTAGCAATGGCGATGAGGTGGAGTACGCTAGGGAGAAACGAGGCTATGACTGCACGCGTTCGGGAAGCACACCTCGGCGCATTGGCCAGCGAAGTGACCACCCGGTGCGCGTGTTTTCTTGAGACGAGCCGGGCTGGCAAAAAGGGGGACCTCCGGGTGGCCGAGAGAGAGTTGCGAGCACGGACCTGCCACAGATTAGAACAAAATAAAACGTTTAGAATGAGTTGGTTGGAGAGGACTGGGAGATGACAGGAAGGCTAAATACCCTTTCCGGTCTAACTGTTTGAGGCCCTTTCTGATTTGAAACAATACTTTTGAGGCGCGGTGGGGTCGCTGGTTTGACGTGTTTTGTGGGGCGGCGGTAGACTGGTTGTTCCACGCGGTTGTGGTTCGCTGTGATCCTGCACCGATAAGCCGGCAAAGCGATACGCGTTTAGCGTAAGAAATATTTGGGGTAGAAGTTTGCGGTGGGGATTTGCGGTTGGGCACGAACGTTTAGGAGGAAGTGGCATGGCTACGGTGGCGGCGGGGCGGATGTACAAGAATTTTATTAATGGGGAATGGGTGGAGCCAAAGGGCGGGGGGGCTTACGAGAACCGCAATCCGGCGAATACGGATGAGTTGGTGGGGGTGTTTGTGTCGTCGGGGGCGGCGGATGTGGATGCGGCGGTGGACGCGGCGACCGAAGCTTACAAGACGTGGCGGCTGGTGCCGGCGCCGAAGCGGGCAGAGATTTTGTATCGCGGGGCGGAGTTGCTGCTGAAGCGGAAGGAAGAGTTGTCTCGCGACATGACGCGGGAGATGGGCAAGGTGTTGGCCGAGACGCGCGGCGACGTGCAAGAAGCGATTGACATGACCTACTACATGGCGGGCGAAGGGCGGAGGCTGTTTGGGCAGACTAC
>JBEKVU010000551.1:0-2874 GCA_049513775.1 Candidatus Acidiferrum sp. | reverse complement strand
GAATAAGTGATCCGAACCGCACACCTCTGCCGATGGGGAAAAGAGCGCCGGGGGCTGCTCGATCCCTGGCGACTCGCGACGCGGCTCTGCCGCGCAAAGTGCATCAGCATCTGGAATCCAGATGACCAGGCGTTCCGCTCACTCTTGCTACTCGGGACCCGCGGCTTCGGCGGCCGCAGCCGGAACTCGCGCTCTTCGTCAGTCATCGCCATTCTCCGCCAGCCCCTGCATCGTGCATCGAACTTCGCTCCCCATCGCATAGCCAGCGGCTTTCAGCAATCGCGCATAGCGATCCCGCGCACGCGCGACCGATTGACCCATTGCGTCCGCGTGCGGCTCTGGAACGCAGGTCAGGAACGCTTTTGTGAGCGCGTCGACAAGCGCAAACAGCGCTTGTTGCCCGCGAAGAATCCGACGCTGTTCTTTCGCCAGCCGGTCGAAGCTGGCGGCGGTCTGTTCCTCCATCCCTGCCTTCTCATCGCGGGACTTGATTTCCCGTTCAATCGCGGCGCGGATGAAAGCGCTGGGCGTGCGATATCCGCGCTCATTGGCGGCATTGAGCATCCGTTGATCCAATTCCGGATGAATGCGAATGGCTCGTTTCGACATAATCGATCCTCTACAGATAAGGGATCGGGAAAGGCATTTTAGGACAGAAAATCGAAAATTATTTTGCGGTCGGACTACTGGGCGGCACAGAGTGCAAGTTGTCTCCCATCCGAACTCCAAGAATCGATGGCAGTTAACTCCACACACTCAGTCGACAGTCCGACAACCCTTTATGTTCCACTACCGGTTGTTTGCTGCCTTTCGAGCGCTTTTGCTGGCGAATTCTGTTGCAGGCTGTTGCCGCCTGTTCCCGAGGCGTGGAAAAGCTCTCCATTGTTGCGGGCTGTTTTCAAACGGTTGCAACCGGTTACCGACATTAAATCTCGCGACCATTGTCCAAAAACGCCGTCCTGGCCCTTTTATCTGTAGAGGGTTCTTTCGGTCGAGACGGTTGCCTACATTAAATTGCGAAATTTGTTGTCCGGCCCCCGGTTCCCATTCCCTTTATTTGTAGAGGCGCTTTCACCAATGTCACCGGTCTCGGATCATCAGCAACGAAAAAGAACAAAATCTGACCTCGCGCACCTCCGGGCGCTGTCCGCTGTTGAGCCAGCAACCAGCACGGGCCGTGTGGTCTGGATCTGGTCCGAGATCGAGGCCGCATTGGCTTCGGGAAAGAAGCTGCGGGAAATATGGAACGCCGTCCACGCCGACGGTCTCGATATTCCTTACCCGCAATTCCGCGTTTACGTCTCTCGGATTCGCCGCCGGCGTTTGCCGCAGCGACCGCCGGAACTCGGAGTCACGCGGAACTCTGCGGCTGACGAAGCTACCTCACCCCCGGTGCCGACAGATCCGTTCCGGAACCTCCGCGAGCAACGCGAGAAAAAACAATCGACTGGTTTCCAGTACGAACCGTTCTCAAGCCCAAAACAGCGAATCGACTAGTACTTAGTTGCAATAATTAGCGTACTGAAGTATTCTGAGACATGCGCCGTCAAACTGCGGTTGTACGCCTCACGGATGAAGAGCTCGGCAAGCTAAGAGAATGGACACGACGGGGGAAGAGCGAGCAGCGCGTCGTCGAACGTGCCCGAATCATCTTGCTGGCCAACGAAGGCCGAACGAACGAGCAAATTGCGACCGAACTCAAGACGCGGACCGCGAGGGTATCCAAATGGAGGCAACGCTTCAGTAAGGATCGGCTGGAGGGGCTCGGAGACGCGCGACGCTCGGGAAAGCCCGCAAAATATGACGAAAACACGGAAAGGCAAGTTCTCGAACTGCTGGATCAAACGCCGCCGAAGGGATACTCCCAATGGAACGGCGCGCGGCTGGCAGAGGCCTTGCCGGGCATCGGCAAGGACCAGGTTTGGCGCATCCTCCGACGCCACGACATCTGCCTGCAGCGACGGCGGAGTTGGTGTATTAGCACCGACCCGGAGTTCGGGCCCAAGGCCGCCGACGTGGTGGGTCTTTATTTGAATCCACCGGAGAACGCGCTGGTTCTCGCTGTAGATGAAAAGCCTTCGATTCAAGCGCTGGAGCGCGCGCAAGGCTATCTGCGCCTGCCGGACGGTAAAGCCGTCAACGGATTCAGTCACTGTTACACGCGGCACGGGACAACCACGCTATTCGCGGCTCTGGAAGTGACGAGCGGGCTGGTCAAGACGGCTCACTATCAGCGCCGGCGAAGACGCGAATTTCTAGACTTTATGAACGAGATCGTAACCGCGAACCGGGACCGCGAAATCCACGTGGTACTGGATAACCTGAACACGCACAAGCCAAAGGAGGATCGGTGGTTGAAGCGCCACGCCCACGTCCACTTTCACTTCATCCCAACCTACTCATCGTGGTTGAATCAAGTGGAGTGCTGGTTCAGTATCTTAAGCCGGCAGGCTTTGCGAGGCGCCAGTTTCACCTCTGCCCGTCAGCTTAGACAGGCGATCGACGACTTCGTCACCGTTTATAACCAGAAAGCCGCCCCGTTCGAATGGAAGAAGACGGTCGTGTTCCCATCGCAGCCTGTGGTGAAGTACTCTAATTTACGCAATTAGGTACTAGATGCGCGACAAACTTGCGAAACTACAGAAGGAACGCCGACAGCGTGAAGCGAGAGTAGAGGCGCGGCTTGAAAAGAGCTTCACGCTTCGAAGGCATGTGTGCGACTAGACTATTTCCGAGAAACATCATTGCGCCCGGGGTTCGTCCAGTATGGTGGGCAATCGAAAGTTGGCCCGGAAACGACGCACCGGGAAGCTTAATCCCTGGGCTCCCAATGGCGGGCGGTCGGACACCTGCCGAGTAGGCAGATCGCGCATT
>JBEKVU010000550.1:0-2884 GCA_049513775.1 Candidatus Acidiferrum sp. | reverse complement strand
GCCTGACGCTGATTCCCGCGCTGCTCCTGCACCTGCAGATCGAGTACGCCGCCATTCGCGAAATTCTTCATCGCCGCAGTACGAAGTTCATCTGGCTCGTTGTGGCTTACGCCCCGCTGCTGTACTTCGTGCTCCATCTAGCGGTGTTTTTTCGCTCGTCGAACGCCGCCTTCGACTTTCTCACTCCCGCAAACGCCCTCGGCCTCGCCTACAAAATTTGGCTGGTAGCTTCTCTTGTCGCTGCCGCTGCGTGGCAATGGTCCTTCGCCGCCAGCGCGCCGGATCCGGAGCAAAAACGCTTCCACCGCTCGCTCGTCTACGCCTTACCCATCGCCGTCATCGGTATCGGAGCCATTCACCTGGCCACCGATTTCGGCGCCGACTTCCATTTCGGCGTAAGCATCTTCCTCGCCGCGGTCCCGCTCGTTCCCCTGGCCGCGCTGGTCCGCAACGTTCAGCGCTTCAATTTTCTGCAGATTGGACGCCAGCGCAATTTGATCTACGCCGTATTCGTCACGTTCCTGGCACTGCTCTACCTGGCCTTTGTGCGCCGCCTAAGCCTTTGGCTCGAGCCGGGCATTCCACCCGAAAGCACTGCCGCGATCTTGCTTTTTCTGCCCGTGGCCTTTTTCGAACCGCTACAGCGCCTCTTGCGCGCCAGCCTGCGCCAGACCGCCGTCAACGAGATGGATCGCACGCAACGCCTGATCGGCCCCATCCAAGAGACGGCGCGCCTCGGCAGCGTATCCAAACTAAAAACGTTCTCCGAGGAATGGATCCGCGAGCAACTACAGTTGGCCGAAGTAAAGCTCGTCCTCAAGCCGGTTGGCGAAGACGCGCCAGATACGCCAACAGATACCCCAGCCATCGACAACCCGGCCGCGTCCGACCGCTTTCCCATCCAGCACGCTGGCCGCTCCGTCGGTGAACTGCGCGTCCGCTCTCACGGCGCGATGCTTTCCGGCGAAACGTTGGCCGCGCTCGAATATTTATCCGAACAATTGCCCGCTACGCTCGATTTGTGCCGCCTGATCGACGAAAAATTGCGCCTCGAAAGGGAACTGGCCGAACGCGAACGCCTCGCAGCCCTCGGCCAGATGGCCGCCAGCATCTCGCACAACCTCAAAAATCCGCTCGGCTCGATCAAAACCATCCTGCAAGTGCAAATGGAAAGCGCAGACCTGCCGCAAGCCCTGCGCGCCGAAACGAAAATGGTTCTGGAAGAAATCAACCGCCTCTCCGCCACGCTAAATCAGCTGCTGAAGTTCAGCCGCCCGACAGTTCTCGGTGAGAATCCCGCAATCGGCGTCGACCCGAGCACGGTCCTCAAGGAAGTGGTCGCCGTCTTGCGACACGAAGCCGAGCGCCGCGGCATCAAGCTGTCCGTTCACGCGCCGCCCGAGTCCGCGAATGTCGCTGCCAGCAGCGAAGCACTGCACGAAATCGTTTCGAACCTGCTCTTAAACGCCCTCGAAGCCACGCCACGTGGCGGCGCAGTCGAGGTAACGATACGCACGACAAACGGTTTCTGCGAACTTCTGGTGGACGACGACGGCCCCGGCATCCCCGTCGACCTCCAGCAAAAAATCCTACAGCCTTTCTTCACGACAAAGACGCAAGGTACCGGTCTGGGCCTAACCATCGTGGCCCGTCGAGTAGCCGAATCCAGCTTCAAACTAGAATTTCAAAGCCCCAGCAAAAACGGAAAAGGCACCAGATGCGCCGTAACGATGAGCTTGTGTAGGGGCGGGTCTTCAGACCCGTTCTTTTGACGTTATTTTGCCTTTGTAGCGCCCGGCTTCTGAGGCGGTCGCCTTTTGAGCCATAAACGCAAAGCGAGGAACCAAATGAAAACCATCCTTATCATCGACGACGAACCCGCCGCTCGCTACGGACTGCGTCGCGCTCTGGAATCGAAATATCGCATCGCCGAAGCCGACAGCGCAGAATCCGCCAAAGAAGCCCTCCCCGAAGAAGATCCCGATCTGATCCTCTTGGACATAGTCCTCCCCGGCCAAGACGGCCTAAGCTTCCTACAATGGCTGCGCGCCGAAGGCCATGAAATCCCCGTCTTAATGGTCAGCGCCCTCGACACCGCAAAGAAAGCCGTCGAAGCCCTAAATCTAGGCGCCGCCGACTATCTAGTAAAAGGTTTCGATCTGGAAGAATTGCGGCAGCGCGTAGCGAATCTCCTAAAACTCTCAACGCTAGAAAAAGAAAACGATTCTCTTCGCCGCCGCCTGATCACCGAAGGCCAATTCGGCCAAATGCTCGGCAGCAGCGCGCAGATGCGCAAGGCCTTCGAAATGGCCGATCGCGTGGCGCAAACCGATTCTACGGTTCTGATTTTCGGCGAAAGCGGCACCGGTAAAGATTTGCTAGCCCAGGAAATTCACGCGCGATCCCCGCGGTCCAGCAAACCATACGTAGCCGTAAATTGCGCCGCGTTGCCCGAAACGCTCATCGAATCCGAGCTCTTCGGCTACGAACGCGGCGCCTTCACCGGCGCCACGCAACAAAAAAAAGGCCGCTTCGAGCAAGCCCACGGCGGCACAATTTTCCTCGACGAAATCGGCGACATGAATCCGGTCACGCAAGCCAAGGTCTTACGCGTCCTCGAAAATCGCACCATCGAGCGCTTGGGCGGCACACAATCCTTTCCGGTGGATGTCCGGGTAATTAGCGCGACCCACCGTAATCTTCCGGAAGAAATTCGCTCCGGCAAATTCCGTGAGGATTTGTTCTATCGCCTCCGCGTGGTAACCATCGAACTGCCGCCGTTGCGCGCTCACAAAGAAGATATTCCCGCGCTAGCCGAAGCGTTTTTGCAAATGCACGCGGCCAAACTCCGTCGCGGCCACGCGCCTTCCGGTCCGTACTCTGG